>CALCML010000196.1 GCA_937967765.1 uncultured Carnobacterium sp. | reverse complement strand
CTCTCAAAATTGAAAGAAAAAAGACCGCGACGAATCAGGGTCTTTCTCTTTTTTACTATTAATCGTTTAATAAATGTGATTGTTCGCGACGTGATAAGAAACGTGTTCCTTTTGGAATATATAGCGAACGTTTCACGTAAATTGGTGTTACTAAAAGTACGAGTGTCACTACTAATGTCACAACAAAGTTCATGCCAAAGCTGAAGAAACCTTGTGCTAAGGCTACTTTCTCAGCTGAGAATAGAGATGGTGCACCGATGGCTGTACCAATGGCATGGAAACCATAGCTGACAAAAGTTGCGATAAAGCTTGCTGTTACAACGTTTAATGTTGTTGATGATGTACGCGCATTGAAGGCTGTACGAACGGTGTTACGTGCAAAGAATCCTGCAACGCCCACGAATCCGTATGCCATCACTGAATCGTGGAAAGGCACCATAAAGTATCCTGCTCCACTTGGATGAATAAACATATGGATGACACCGAACAACACGCTCGCAATGCATCCCCACACTAAACCGCGACGTAATGCCACGAAGATTAATGGGATAATCGCAAGGTCTACGACAAATGGAAGTGCCTCTTGTGGGATAAACGATAATATCGCACTTACCACAACGGCTCCAAGTACTTCAAGTAAGATTTTAACTGCTTTTGAATTCATTCTAATCTCCTTAAATTCAATTATTTCTTATAGTTCGAAGCTTCCATAATCATCGGTAAGATGACTGGGCGACGTTTTGTTTTATCGAATAAGTAACGACTTAACGCGTCTCTGACTTCTTGTTTTAGGCGTGGCCATTCGAAATCATCACTTGCCAAGTTTTCTTCGACAACTTCTGTCACAATCTTTTGAGCTTCTGTTAAGAGTTCTTCACTTGTCTTCATATACACGAATCCGCGTGAAATAATTTGTGGTCCGCTAAGGATTTTTCCTAGACGTCTTGAAATCGTCACAACTGCAACGAATACGCCATCTTCAGAAAGAATCTTACGGTCTTTTAGAACGATATTTCCGATATCTCCAACACCGATTCCGTCAACTAAGACATTTCCTGCTGGAACTTGTCCAGTAACGCTCATGCGGCCGTTTTCGATTTCCACGACATCCCCTTTACCAGGAATGAAGATGTTTTTATATGGAATGCCTAATTCATTGGCGAGTTCTGCATGCGCTAAGAGGCTGCGATATTCCCCTTGAACTGGGATGAAGAATGTTGGTTGAAGTAAGTTCATCATCAACTTCAAGTCGTTTGGAGTTGCGTGACCACTTGATTTCTTGCTGTTAGCCATTTCGAACACTTCCGCATCCGCACGGTAGATTAAGTCTTTTGTGCGAGCGATTTGTGTTTCCATTGCTACAGATGGAGTTGTTGCGATATACACTAAGTCGCCTTCGTGTAAGTTCACTTGACGGTGACGTCCAAGCGCCATCTTTTGCAAGGCTTTAATTGGCTCTCCGGCATTTCCAGTTTCAAGGATGACTAATTCATCATCGGCTAATTTCTTCATTTGATTGAAGTTCACGATTAACTCTTTATCTGGAACTGTTAATTTATTCAAGCTTAATGCGATATTGACGATTTCTTCAAGCTCAGATCCTGTTAGGAAAATCTTGCGGCCTGACTCGTAAGCAGCATTAATGACTTGTTGAATACGTAAAATATTACTTGCAACGCAGGCAACGATAATACGGCCTTCTGCATTCATGAAGGTTTCTAGCATCGTTTCTGCTACTTTACGGTCGCTGACGTTTTCAACAGTACTTTCTGCATCACTTGAATCACTAAGAAGCGCTAATACATAGTCTTCACCGACATCGGCGATTCGTCCAAAGTTTGTTTGATATTCCACTGCAGCACTTTGGTCGAACTTGAAGTCCCCAGTGTACACAATATTTCCTTCGCTTGTCTTGATGACAATCGCTAATGAATCTGGAATTGTGTGCGTTGTTTTAAAGAACTTCACGGTTGCAGTTGGAAAATCAATCTCTGTATTTTCTGTCACTTCATGATAGTCGTCAAATCCTTTAACAATATTTGAAGACTCTACATAGTATTTTGCAAGAGCAATCGTTAATTTTGAACCGAATACCGGCGCATCGATATTTTGTAAGAAATAAGGCAAGGCTCCAACAGCATCGGCATGTCCGTGCGTTAAGAAGACCCCTGCAATACGGTCTCTATTTTCTTCTAAGTATGTGAAATCAGGAATGACAACATCAATCCCTAATAGTTCATCTTCTGGATAGACAAGACCGCAATCTAAGACGAAGATCTCTTCTTCCACTTCAACGGCATATAAGCTCTTACCGTTTTCTCTCACACCACCAAGTGCGATGATTTTAATTGAACTCATGGTTTACCTCTCATTTTCTATTATTTAAATTGATTCCTCTGGGCAGAATTTTCCACCCTATATACTCTATAAGAATATCATATTTGTCGTTTTTTTGCGAATATCAAAGAATCCATGAAGTGCTCTATTGCTGTACTTTTTGAAGAAACAAAAAAGCCCCTGCAAAATGCAGAGGCTAGAATTGAAAGATTATTCTTTATCTTCTTTTGGTAATAATGCTTTACGTGATAAGTTGATACGTCCTTGTCCGTCGATTTCGATCACTTTCACAGTTACTTTGTCGCCTAAAGCAAGTACATCTTCTACTTTACCAACGCGTTCGTGTGCTAATTCAGAGATGTGAACTAATCCATCTTTTCCTTTAGCGATTTCTACGAATGCACCGAATTTTTCGATACGGCGTACAGTTCCTTCGTACACTTGACCTACTTCGATTTCACGTGTTAAATCTTCGATGATTTCTTTTGCACGTTGAATCATAGCAGCATCTGTAGAAGCGATAGATACGTGCCCTTCTTGGTCGATATCGATTTTAACGCCTGTTTCGTCGATGATAGAGTTGATTGTTTCCCCACCACGTCCGATAACGACTTTAATCTTATCAGGGTGGATAGAAATCATTTCAATCTTAGGTGCGTATGGGCTTAACTCTTTACGAGGTTCTGCAATTGTTGATGTTAATTCTTCAAGAATTTCAAAACGTGCTTTCTTCGCTTGCGTTAGGGCTTCACGTAAGATTTGTTCTGTAATCCCTTGAATCTTAATATCCATTTGAAGAGCTGTAATTCCGTCTTTTGTTCCGGCTACTTTAAAGTCCATGTCTCCTAAGTGGTCTTCTAACCCTTGGATATCTGTTAAGACTGTGTAGTTTGTACCGTCTGAAATAAGACCCATCGCGATACCTGCTACAGGTGCTTTAATTGGCACACCAGCAGCCATCAATGCTAATGTTCCCGCACAAATACTTGCTTGAGAAGAAGAACCGTTTGATTCTAATACTTCTGATACAAGACGGATTGTGTAAGGGAATTCTTCTGGACTTGGAATCACTTGTTTCAATGCACGTTCCCCTAGCGCACCGTGACCAATTTCACGACGGCCTGGGCTACCAGCACGACCTACTGAACCTACAGAGAATTGTGGGAAGTTGTAGTGGTGAATGAATCGTTTCCCTTCTTCGATTCCTAAACCATCAATCACTTGGTATTCTCCAAGAGGTGCAAGTGTTGCTGAAGTTAATGCTTGCGTTTGTCCACGAGTGAATAAACCTGAACCGTGAACACGTGGTAATAAGTCGATTTCTGAAGATAATGGACGAATTTCGTCAATCTTACGACCATCAGGACGTACTTTTTCTTCAGTGATTAAACGACGTACTTCGTCTTTTTCTAAGTTATCAACTAATTGAGAAACTTGTTTTAGAAGTCCTACTTTTTCTTCATTTTCTTCTAACACTGCTTCGAAATACTCGATAGCTGTTTCTTTTACTTTTTCGATATTTGCTTCACGTGCTAATTTTTCTTCGGTTTGAATCGCTTTAATCATCGCATCGCTGAATAAATCTTTTACTTGTGCTTCGATAGATGGATCGAATGAAAGTAAAGTCACTTCCATTTTTTCTTTACCAACTTCGCGAACGATTTCTTCTTGGAAAGCTACTAATTTTTTGATTTCTTCGTGACCGAATAATAATGCACCAAGCATATCTTCTTCGTTCACTTCTTTAGCTGAACTTTCTACCATGTTGATGGCAGTTGCAGTACCAGCTACAGATAATTCGATATCTGAGTTTTCTTTTTGTTCTGTTGTTGGGTTAATGACGTATTCACCGTTTACACGACCAACGTCTACCCCAGCGATTGGTCCATCAAATGGAATATCTGAAATACATAATGCTAATGAAGAACCAAACATTGCTGCCATTTCTGGTGGGCAGTTAGGATCTACTGACATTACAGTATTTGTGATTTGTACTTCGTTACGGAAACCTTCCGCAAACATTGGACGGATTGGACGGTCGATTAAACGCGCTGTAAGAGTAGCATGTTCACTTGGACGACCTTCACGTTTGATGAAGCCTCCAGGGATTTTACCTGCTGCATACATTTTTTCTTCGTAGTTCACTGTTAACGGGAAGAAATCTGTATCTTTTGCTTGTTTTGTACCAACAGCCGCTGTTAACACAACAGTATCACCGTAGCGTACTAAAACAGCACCATTGGCTTGTTTTGCTAATTGGCCGATTTCAACAGTTAATTGACGTCCGCCCCAGTTGTAGCTAAAAACTTTCTTTTCTGACATAACTAATCTCCTTTTCTCTTATTTGCGTATCTTCCAGACCTACTTTTAGAAATAAAAACGTTCGACGGGTTCAACCGCTTTTATTTCTAAAGTAAGATGACTCTAGAAGATACAAAGTTTGTCATACAGAGTCATTTTATCATATCTGCCCATTAAGTACTATTCTTTTGCGAAAAAATAAGACGTGTGGAAGAACTCCACACGTCAATCTATGTTTCATTTTATAAAGTCACAACATTTCCTTGTTCGAAAATAGTGAACTCTTTTGTTTCAAGGTTTGCTTCTAAGCGTGCTTCTGTAGTACCTGAAGCGTCCTTACGTGTAATTACGATTGTGTTCTCAGTTGGCGTTTCTACTTCAAAAGAACCTTCTAAATCAAACGCTTTTGATGTATTTCTGAAGCGTAATAAGTTGATTAGTTTTTTCACGACTGGACGTTCTACTTCACGGTCGATTTCTTCTAATGTGTAGTAATGACGGTTGATGTTACGTCCTTCTTTTGAAGATTCTAATAACTCGATGTCATTTTCCCCAGCAAGTAATCCAACATAATACACTTGCGGAATACCAGGTGCAAAGCATTGTAATACACGTGATAATAAGTAACTTGCATCATCATTTCCTAAGGCACTGTAGTAAGTGCTGTTGATTTGATAGATATCTAAGTTATTGTATTTTTCACTTGAGTAGATACGTTTTACGTTGGCACCTACGTCGTATAATTTGTTTGAAGTGTAATCTAACTCTTCATCTGTTAATAAGTCTCTAGCATCCACTACACCAATTCCGTCATGCGTATCTAGTGTTGTAAATTGCTTCATTGGACTCATTTGTAACCAGTTTGCTAAACGATTTGATTTACCTGAGTATAGTGAATATAAGACTACCATTGGTAATGCAAAGTCATATACGAAGTAATCATGGTCAGCAATCTTCATTTGAATTGAATAATGCTCATGAATTTCAGGAAGCAATTCTACTTGGTATTTCGCTGCTTCATCACGAACTTCATTTAATAATTCCCAAATATCTGGCTCTACGAAGAAGTCGTTTGTATCGAGTTTTTTAATCGCATAAGCAAAAGCGTCTAAACGAATTAATGAGCAGCCATGGCTTGCCATATCTTTAATCGTTTCACGAATAAACTCTTTCACGATTTCTTTACGAACATCAAGGTCGATTTGCTCTTCACCGAATGTGTTCCATACTTCTTCTGTTGTTCCATCGGCAAAATGAACCGTTTGGAACGGCGCTTTATCTTTACGTTTATAAATTAAGTCGATATCCGCTTGATTTGGACGACCTTCTGGGAAAAACTCATGAATACGGATAAACATATCTTTGTAAGGTGAGTTCTCGTGATTTTCTTTAAAATCTTGGAAGAACTTAGACTCACGAGAAATATGGTTAATCATGAAGTCAAACATTAAATAATATTGTTCCCCTAGAGCATCCACATCTTCCCAAGTTCCAAGCGATGGGTCTACGCGTGTGTAGTCACTTGGAGCAAATCCTCTATCCCCTGTAGACGGGAAGAATGGGAGTAAATGTACCCCACTAATCGCGCCTTTAAAATGTTTATCAAGAACTCCTTTTAAGTCCTTCATATTGCTTCCCATGCTGTCTGAGTAAGTGATCAGCATTGCTTCGTTTTTAATTTGCATGGAATTCACCGTGTCCCTTCATTCAATCGATTTAGTTTAATTTCCAAATGTCACGGTTGTAGTCTTCGATTGTACGGTCACTTGAGAAGAATCCTGCCATTGCAATGTTTGTCACTACTTTAGCATTCCATTCATCTCTGTTTTCGAAATCGCGATACATACGTTCTTTTGTTTCAATGTAATCTTCTAAGTCTAGTAATGTCATGAACCAGTCTTTTGTTGTTAATTCATGGTATAGACGTTCTAGACGTTCTTGGTTTCCAACTTCTAGTAAAGCGTCACTCTTCACGAATTCCACTAATGGACGGATTGCGTCTCTTTGTGCAAATTTGCTAGCGTTGTAGTCACCTTTTTCATAGTGTGCAATAACTTCATCACTCTTCTCACCGAAGATATAGATATTGTCGTCACCAACAAGTTCGTGGATTTCGACGTTGGCACCATCTTCAGTACCAAGAGTTAATGCCCCGTTTAGCATGAATTTCATATTTCCTGTTCCGCTAGCTTCTTTAGAAGCAAGAGAAATTTGTTCAGAAATATTACATGCTGGAATTAAGTGTGTTGCGGCTGTAACGTTGTAGTTTTCAACCATTACCACTTGTAAGTGTGGGCTTACTTCTGGGTCATTGGCGATTAATTCAGATAATGAAAGAATTAAATGAATCACGTCTTGTGCAATGACATACGCAGGAGCAGCTTTACCACCGAAGATAATTGTAATTGGTCTAGCTGGAATGTTTCCGCTCTTGATATCTAGATATTTATGAATCACATATAAAGCGTTCATTTGTTGACGTTTATATTCGTGCATACGTTTGATTTGGATATCAAAAATAGAATTTTCATTCACTGTGATCCCTTGTTTTTCTTGTAGGTAAACACTTAAACGTTTCTTATTGTCACGTTTAATCTTGTCTAATTTTTCGCGAACAATCGCATCATGACGGAAAGCTTTCAACGCTTCTAATTTAGTAGCATCCTTTCTCCACTCAGTTCCGATTGTTTCATCTAATAATTTAGCAAGTTCTGGGTTGGCATGCATTAACCAACGACGGAATGTAATCCCGTTTGTTTTGTTGTTGAACTTCTCTGGATAAATTTCATAGAAATTCTTCAATTCACTTTCTTTTAAGATATCCGTATGAAGTGCCGCAACACCGTTTACGCTATATCCGTAGTGAATATCCATATGCGCCATGTGAACACGACCATGTTCGTCAATAATCGCTACTGATGGATCTTCGAATTTTGCTTTTACGCGAGCGTCTAATTCTTTAATAATTGGCACTAAATGTGGCACTACTTTTTCTAAGTATGCTAAAGGCCATTTTTCTAACGCTTCTGATAAAATTGTGTGGTTTGTATAAGCTGTCATTGCTGACACGATTTCCACTGCTTCATCGAATTCAATTCCACGTTCCCCAAGTAAACGAATTAATTCAGGAATCACCATTGATGGGTGCGTATCGTTAATTTGAACAGTTGCATATTCTGCTAAGTCGTGTAAGTTACTTCCTTTAGCAAGTGCTTCGTCGATTAATAATTGAGCACCGTTACTTACCATGAAGTATTGTTGGTAAATACGTAATAATTCACCTTGCTCATCGCTATCATCTGGATATAAGAATAATGTTAAGTTTTTAGCGATTTGTGTTTTATCAAATGAGATTGAATCACTTGAAACTAAAGACTCATCGATTGAATCAACATCGAATAAGTGTAATTTGTTTTTAGTAGATTGTTCATATCCTAATACATCGATATCAAACATTTTTGATGTTAATGTAAAGTCTGCAAACGGTACTTTATAAGAAGTTTCTGTTGGAACTAACCAGCTTTCAGGTGTTAACCAAACGTTTGGCACTGCATCTTGTTGGTTGTTTTTGAATTTTTGTTCGAATAAACCATAGTGGTAGTTCAAACCAACGCCGTCTCCTGTTAAACCAAGAGTTGCGATAGAATCAAGGAAACATGCTGCTAGACGACCTAGACCACCATTTCCTAAAGATGGTTCTAATTCGATTTCTTCGATTTCCGCTAATGTATGCCCTGCTTCAGCAAGCACTTCTTTTACTTCATCGTAGATTCCTAAGTTAATTAAGTTGTTTGATAATAATTTACCGATTAAGAATTCAGCAGAAATGTAATACACTTTTTTCTTACCATTATTTTGTGGTAAGGCTGCGCTTTTTTCTTTTGTAAATTGTAATAATGCTAAGTAAACTTCTTCTTTTGAGCAGTCTTTTAATGATTTGCCTAAGTTTCCTTCTACATATTGTTTAAAGTCTTTCATTGTTCTCTCCTTTTTGGCTTGCTCGAGGTTATTTTTCTTCCTCGACTAACTCCTCTTCAACTTCCACATTATGATGTGGATTTGCACGATCATACAATTCAGTAATTCCGAGTAAGAACTCTTCTACTGATTCCGTTAACTCCTCTTTGGTCATTCTCCATACCCAGTTCCCACCTAGTGTACTTGGAATGTTCATACGAGCTGTTTCATCTAATTGTAGTAAATCTTGCATAGTCGCAACTGTCATACGGCTGACAGAACCATATAGTCCGCGAAGTAACGCAAAACTAATTGGTTCTTCGTCGTGGCGGTTTAAGTAACGATTACAGAATTCTCGAGTTTCTTCTGTAGCCGAGTTATACCACCCTAATACTGTATCATTATCATGCGTTCCTGTATAGGCAACCGCATTGACTGGATAATGATGAGGTAAATCTCCACTCTTAGGATCTTCACCCATAAATCCGAATTCCAAGATTTTCATTCCTGGGAATCCAGTAGCTTCACGAAGGTTGATAACATCTTCATCCATGAAGCCTAAGTCTTCTGCGATAATTGGCAATTCTCCGAGTTGCTCTTTCACCGCTTTAAATAAATCATACCCAGGACCTTTAACCCATTTCCCGATTGTTGCGTTTTCTGCTGTTGCTGGGATTTCCCAGTAAGCTGAGAATCCTCTGAAGTGGTCGATACGAACGACATCAAACAATTCAAAACTTGCTTGTAGTCGTTTGCTCCACCAAGTATATCCATCTTCTTTCATTGCTTCCCAATTATAAATTGGGTTCCCCCATAATTGACCTAGCGGAGAAAAGTCATCCGCAGGACATCCAGCTACACAAAGTGGATTACCTTCTTCATCTGTTTTGAAGTAATGTGGTGTTGCCCACATTTCTACGCTGTCTGCTGCCACATAAATTGGCATATCACCAATAATTTGAATGAAGTTGTCATTGGCATATTTTTTAAGAGCATGCCATTGTTCATCAAATAAGAATTGAGTGACACGGTGATATTCTAACTTATCTGCAAGGCGTGTGCGGTACTCGGCTAACGCATCTGGTTGACGACGTTTGATGGCTTCGTCGCTCCATGCTGTCCATGGTTTCATATCGAAAGATTCTTTAATCGCCATGTATTCTGCAAATGGTTCTAACCACTCTGCTTTCTCCTCTACGAACTTCTCGTATGCAGGAGTTTTACCTTTTGCTAGAAAAGCAGCAACGGCTTTTTCTAAAACTGGACGACGTTTATTATATAGTAATGCGTAGTCAACCGTTGTTTCATCTTCGCCCCAATTTGTAAGGACGTCTTCTTTATTAATTAAACCTTCTTCTATTATAATGTCGAAATCAATAAAGTTTGTATTTCCTGCAAACGCAGAAAATGATTGATATGGAGAATCTCCATAACTTGTTGTTCCTAATGGAAGAATTTGCCAATAGGTTTGTTTTGTACGAACAAGAAAATCTACAAAATCATATGCTGATTTTCCAAAAGAACCAATACCATAGTTACCTGGTAATGATGAGATATGCATTAACACACCTGATTCTCTATTGCTCATTCATAAATCCCTCTTTTCTATATAATAGATATTTCTACTAGTCATTGAATGCGCAAACATTGCGCAACCGTTTGCCTTAATATTAGAATATTTTGTTTAATAACTCAAGTAATATTTTTTAACTTTTTTATTCTATTTAGATATAACGGCGGTTTTATCGTGTTTTTAGCACTATTTAAATATTAATAACCTAAGAAAATCGCTTTAAATCCGCATTTTTAAGAAGTAAAATTTTTTTTGATAAAAATACTTGCAAACGTTTCGTGAAAGCGGTATACTAAATTCAGTTAAGAAATCGTTTGCGTAATCTATAACGAAATTTAAGGAGGAAAATATTATGGCAAACAAATGGTTTACAAAATCATTAGCTCTTGGTTTAGCTGGTTTAGCATTAGCTGGATGTGGAGCAAAACAAGACTCTTCTAACGGAGGAAGCTCTGAGAGCAAAAAAGAATTCACTTTATATAGTAACAAGAGTGAAATTCAAGAAGCTTTAACAGCTTATGCAAAAGAATGGGGAGAAAAGAACGGAGTAACTGTTAACATTAAAACATGTTCTGGTTCATGTAAAATCTCTGACCAATTAAAAACAGAATTCACAGCTGGTACAGCTCCTGACGTATTCGTAATCGAAGGTCAAGCTGGTTACGACATGTGGAAAGACAGCATCCAACCATTAAAAGGTGACTGGATTGACAAAACTGAATTTGAATTCAAACAAGGAAACGACGTATACGGATTCCCAGTATCTGTAGAAGGTTACGGATTAGCTTACAACAAAGACATCTTAACTAAAGCTGGTATCGACCCATCTACTCTAACTTCATTTGAAGCTGTTCAAAAAGCAATGGACACATTAGAAAGCAAAAAATCTGAGTTAGGATTAACTACTGTTGTTGCTACTGCAACTAAAGAAGGCGAAACTTGGATCATGGGTATCCACGACTTCGGTGCTTACTTAAGTTCTGGTCTTCCAAACGGCGACCGTTCAGTAACTGAACAAGTTCTTAAAGGTGAAATGGACAAAACTCGTTTAGAAAACTACGCTAACTGGGTTGAATTATTATTCAATCACACAGAGAAAAAACTCTTAACAGTTGGTACACAAGAAGACATGGACTCAGCGTTCGCTTCAGGTAAAGCTGCTTTCCTACACCAAGGTAACTGGAAAGATCCTAACCTAAAACAATTAAACGCTAACTTCGAAATGGGATTCATTCCTTATCAAACTCTTGGTAAAGATAAAAACGCTGACGGATTATTCATCGGTGCTCCATCTTACTACGTAGTTAACAAAGACACTAAAGCTTTAGAATACATCAACAAATTCTTCAACGACTTAGTTGATACTAAAGAAGGTCAAGACTACATCGTAAACAAAGCAAACATGATTTCTCCATTCTCTAACACAACTGAGAAACCATCAGCTCCATTATCTCGTTTCTTAGCTGAATGGATTAGCGCGAAGAAACCTGTTTACTCATTTGATAACCCATACTTCATGCCTGATAACTTCTTAATGAACAAATTAGGACCAATCTATGGACAATATGCTCAAGGTCAAATCGATAAAGCTAAATTCCAAGAGTTGATTATCAATCAAATCAAAGAAGTGCCTAGCTTACTTAAAAAATAATCATTAATATTGTTTGCATGGGGCCCACAGCCACTTTCAGTGACTGTGGGTTATGTGCTACAATAGAACCAAATCGGTGACTACCCTCACCGCTTCATTCTAAATAAAGGAGGAACTCTTATATGTCTAAGAAAAAGAAAGCTTTAAGCAGAGAAGCTCGTGCAAAACGCAATTTTTACCGCTTAGTGTTACCTGCATTTATCATCTTTGCACTTGTTATTATCGTGCCTTTCTTCTTAGGGTTCTACTACTCACTAACTGACTGGAAGAGCGTTACACAAACTAACTTACAATTTGTGGGACTTAAAAACTTTACAGACAGTTTAGCGGACACACGTTTCCAATACTCTTTAATGATCACAGTAATCTTCGCATTATTTAACGTAATCGTGATTAACGTTGTATCATTCGGCTTAGCTCTACTTGTTTCAAGTAAAATTAAGCTTAAAGACATCTTCCGTGCTGGATTCTTCATTCCAAACTTAATCGGGGGTCTTGTACTAGGTTACATTTGGCAATTCATTTATAACTCAGTATTCCCTGCTTTAGGTCAAATGATCGGAAGCGACTTTTTAATTAACAACCTATTCCTTGGAGATGTGAAATTAGCAGTTGCTGCTTTAATTATCACAAACACATGGCAATATGCAGGTTATATCATGATGATTTACTTTGCAGCCCTACAAAACGTACCATCAAGTCTTGTAGAATCTGCTTCACTTGACGGTGCTAATGCATGGCAACGTCTACGTCACATTATCATCCCAATGGTAATGCCAGCGTTCACTGTATCGCTCTTCTTGACAATTACAAACTCATTCAAGATTTTCGATGTGAACTTCTCATTAACAGGTGGTGGCCCTTCACTACTATGGCATGATAAAGCGATTCAAAGTACAGAGTTCATTACAATGAACATCTACAACACTGCTTCAGGAGATAACTTAATGGCTCAAGGTCAAGCTCGTGCCGTTATCTTATTCTTCATCTTAGTAGTGATCAGCTTAATCCAAACATCTATCACTAAACGAAAGGAGATTGACTTATAATGAAAAAACAAAAATTCGGAATCTTACTTCTCGAAATTTTAGGACTTCTCCTATTCTTACTTTTCTTGAGTCCAATCGTTCTTTTAGTGATTAACTCTGCGAAAAGTTCTGCTGATATCTTAGCTGACCCACTTGCATTACCTGCAAGCTTCGGACAACTTTGGACAAACATTGTTACTATTTGGAAAAACCCATCTATTAACTATCCTTCATCATTCTTAGCATCAACGATTATTACTGTGATTTCATTATTTACAATCACTTTATTCTCTGCTCTTGCTGCATGGGGATTAGTTCGTTACCGTTCTAAAGCTTCATTAGTGATTTTCTTCATCTTCGTAGCTTCAATGGTAATTCCTTTCCAAGTTGTAATGTATCCTTTAGTAACTTGGTTCAAAATCATGAGTGACGCCATTACAATGCCAATCTTCGGATTCAGCTTATTACGTTCTTACCCAGGGATTATCCTAGCGTACACAGGTTTCGGTATGTCACTTTCAGTATTCATGTTCCATGGATTCATCAAAGGTGTTCCTTTAGAAATCGAAGAAGCTGCTGAATTAGACGGATGTAACAAAATGCAAACATTCTTCTACGTAGTTCTTCCAATCCTAAAACCAATCTACGTTACAATCTTAATCTTGAACGGAATTTGGATTTGGAACGACTTCCTATTACCACTTCTATTACTTGGTAAAGGAAATGCGATTCAAACATTACCAATCGCGGTTTCAAACTTCGCCGGTTCATTTACAAAACAATGGGATATGATCTTAACTTCAACATTACTCATTATGTTACCAGTTATTATCCTATTCATTCTCGCACAAAAACATATCATGAAAGGTATGGTTGATGGAGCGATTAAATCTTAGAACCATTTTGGCACTGGATATGGATTTTTGTAAGTTCGTATCCAGTGTTTTCTTTTAGAAATCATTTATTACAAGAAAGGAGGAATACAGATGGCATCCACGATTAAAGACGTGGCTAAACTCGCAGGGGTCTCCCCTTCAACTGTGACGCGCGTATTGCAAGATAAATCAAGCATCAGCGACGCAACAAAGAAGAAAGTACGTCAGGCGATGGAAACATTAAACTATCACCCAAACGTCAATGCTCGTAGCTTAGCAAGTAATAAAACGAATGTCATTGGTGTAGTTCTTCCATTAGACTCTGATGCGTTCTACCAAAACTCATTCTTCCCTGAAGTCATTCGAGGGATTGCTCAAATTGCAGCGGACCATCAGTACTCGATTCAATTATGTACAGGACAGGATAACCATCAGCGTTTAGCGATTCTAAAGGATACGATTTTAGGACGACGCGTGGACGGTCTAATCTTCCTATACGGGGAATTAGAAGATCCTCTTGTGAACTTTGCGATTGAACAAGAATTCCCAGCGGTGATTATCGGTAAGACACTTTCCCCTCTTATTTCATTTGTCGATAATAACAATGAAAAAGCGGGACTTGATGCTACTGAATACATCATCAATAAAGGCGCCAAATCGATTGCTTTTATCGGTGGTCGTGACCAACTTTTCGTATCCAGAGAACGTCTCGAGGGTTATATCAAAGCCTTAAAAGAATACGAACTTACCGTTAACGAGAAACTTATTGCTCAAGTAGATGAATTTACGATTGAGCGTGGTTACGAGACGATTAAAGAGCTTCTCGAGGTCGGAACGATTGATGGACTCGTGACAGCCGACTCCCTCTTTGCAGAAGGAGCTGCGCGTTATTTGAACGAGAATCACATTCAGATGCCGATTATTACATTCGACTCTGTACGCCCTTCTGTTCAAATCGATGCTTATGTAGACGTGCATACGCTCGAATTAGGACGTTCTGCATTTAAAATCTTACGCAATATCATTAAATCGAATAATAGTAAGAATATGATGTGTTACCGTCAAATCGTTTCACACTCGATTAAAGAACTGTAACTGAAATAAATAAAGGCACAAGACTCCTTGATTGGATCTTGTGCCTTTTTTGTATGTTTCTTCCTGTCTCAATATAGTTTATATGCTATATCGTTTAACCACTATAAAGTTTCACATCAACAAAAAACTCCCAAGCACGAATGCCTGGGAGTTCTCAATCGGCTTAAAATTAACGACGTAATCCTAAACGGTTGATTAGTTCACGGTAACGTTGAACATCTTTGTTACGTAAGTATGCTAACAAGTTACGACGGTGACCAACTTTTTTCATTAATCCACGGTTTGAGTGGAAGTCTTTTTTATGAACACGGATGTGATCATTTAAGTGGTTGATTTCGTATGTTAATACAGCGATTTGTACTTCTGGTGAACCAGTGTCTCCTTCGTGTAACGCATACTCTTTGATGATTTCGTTTTTCTTTTCTTTAGAAATAGCCATTTCTAAACACCTCTTTCTTTTAATTTATGCCTTGTACTGAGTAAAACGTTGGTGATTCGCAAAACTCTGTAAAAGGTCTGTGCTTTGAGCACTTTATTAATTTACCTTATTTTGGGTAAAAATGCAAGTGTTCTTACTGCACTTGTTTATTCTCTACACGGTCAAAGTAAACATAATTTGATTTTAATGGTTGGTCCGCCATTAACTCAGTGACCGATACTAATTCGTAGCCTTCCGCTTGTAAATATTCGATAACAGCAGGAAGAGCTTCTACAGATTCTTCATGAATATCGTGCATCAATAAGATTCCGCCATTATGAGCTGTTTCTTTTACACGCTCAATCGTTTTGGCTGCATCTCTATATTTCCAGTCAAGAGAGTCAATAGACCAGTTTACAATCG
>CALCML010000195.1 GCA_937967765.1 uncultured Carnobacterium sp. | reverse complement strand
GAACCTCGTCGTGGCGATGCTGCACCAATGGTTATCATTGAATTAGTTTAATAAACATTCAATCGAACACTTTTCGATGGTTGAAAAGAGCGTCATGATGGTAATAATCATCTTGCTTATTAAGATGGAAAGTCTGGGGCTACTGAACAGGTAGCCTTATTCTTTCTCAGATTATTTAGTCTAGCTCGTTGTTTTCCCGCCGAGTCAATTGGCGGGAGAGCACTTCATCATGAAAAAGTGTATTTTTTTATATATACATATTTTTGATACATACATAGGAAAAGGGAAAGGGGTGTCCCCGTTGCAATCAACAATTATTGAGTTAAATAACATCCATTATCGTTATCATGAAGAGGATGAACGTGAAGCGTTGGCTGGAGTATCTTTAAAGGTCGAACGCGGTGAATGGTTAGCCATTATCGGTCATAATGGTTCTGGGAAATCAACATTAGCCAAAGTCATGAATGGTCTTATCGAAGCTGGTAGTGGAGAAGTTCTGATTAATGGCGTTCTCTTAAACGATGAAACAGTATATGACGCTAGACGCGCAGTAGGAATGGTATTCCAAAATCCAGATAATCAATTTGTTGGGACAACGGTGGAGGATGACATTGCCTTCGGATTAGAAAATATCGGACTCCCTCGAGAAGAAATGCTAGAGCGAGTGACTCGCGTTCTTGAAATGGTGAAAATGAGTGACTTCAGAACGAAGGAACCTGCACGACTATCAGGAGGGCAAAAGCAACGTGTAGCGATTGCGGGTGTAACAGCCTTAGAACCTTCTGTGATTATTCTCGATGAAGCCACTTCTATGCTAGATCCTAAAGGACGCATGGAAGTTATCGGAACAATTCAAAAATTACACAAAGAGAAAAACATTACGGTCATTTCGATTACACATGATTTAGATGAAGCAGCACAAGCGGACCGTATTGTGTTAATGGAACAAGGTCAAATTCAACAAATCGGAACTCCTGAAGAAATCTTCAAATTAGGTACGAAGCTTGTTGAAAAGGGACTCGATGTGCCGTTTGCTGAGAAATTAATCGAAGTACTTCGCGAAAAGGGATTGGAAGTTCCTGAAGCGTATCTTGATGAAGAAGGGTTGGTGGAATGGTTATGGACATCCGTTTTAACGAAGTAAATTTCGCATACCAAGCAAATACCCCTTTTGAGACACGTGCGCTATTTGATGTGAACTTTAATATCCCATCAGGAAAGTACACGGCCATCATCGGACATACAGGATCTGGGAAATCGACTATTTTACAACACTTAAATGCGTTACTAAAACCAACAACTGGTACGGTAACACTTGGAGACCGAGTAGTAGATTCTGAAACGAGCAATAAAGACTTGAAGCCACTGCGCCAAAAAGTCGGTATCGTATTCCAATTTCCGGAATCACAACTCTTCGAAGAAACCGTTGAGAAGGATATTGCTTTTGGACCAAAAAACTTCGGAGCAAGTGAGGAAGAAGCGAATCAGCTAGCGAAAGAAACTCTAAAGATTGTAGGACTTCCTGAAGAGGTCTTACATAAGTCCCCATTTGATTTATCTGGAGGACAAATGCGACGTGTAGCGATAGCTGGCGTGTTAGCGATGCAACCAGAAGTATTAGTCTTAGACGAACCAACAGCGGGATTAGATCCTAAAGGTCGTTTTGAGATGATGGAGATGTTTGCAAAACTCCAACGCGAAAAAGGCATTACAATCGTCCTTGTAACCCACCAAATGAATGACGTTAGCGATTATGCGGATTACGTGGTTGTGTGTGAAAAGGGGACTGTGGTAAAAACAGGGACTCCTGAAGAAGTATTTGCGGATGCAGCTTGGTTACAAGAAAAACAACTAGGCTTGCCTTCGACTGTTCAATTTGTAGAAAAGCTAAAAGCAAAAGGGTTCCAAACAGACGCTCGTCCAATGAACTTGGAAGCTTTAGCAGACTTACTTGTTTCACATTCGAAAAACGGAGGTGACGCAAGTGCTCGATAAACTTATTTTAGGTCGCTACTTACAAGGCAATTCATGGATTCATAAACTTGATCCAAGAACGAAACTAATTGGGACATTTGCCTTCGTGTTAGTCATCTTCCTAGCAAATAACTGGGTGACATATGGCTTATTAATTGCCTATACGCTTATTGCATTACTATTATCCAAGATTCCATTAGGATTCTTCTGGAAAGGGATTAAACCGTTGATTTGGGTGATTCTCTTTACGGTAGCACTCCAAATCTTGTTTACAAGTGGTGGAGACGTCTACTTCCAATGGGGATTCATTCAAGTAACATCTGAAGGGATTATTAATGCGATTTTCATCTTCTTACGTTTCGTATTAATCATCTCATTCTCAACACTATTAACATTAACAACCGCGCCTTTGCAATTAACGGACGCGATTGAAGCAGTGATGAAACCATTAGCGGTTGTGAAATTCCCAGTGCATGAAGTGGCATTAATGTTATCTATTGCACTGCGTTTTGTACCAACATTAATGGACGAAGCACAAAAGATTATGAACGCGCAACGAGCTCGTGGGGTTGATTTTGGAGAAGGAAATCTCTTCGAACAAATGAAGGCGATTATCCCAATCTTAATTCCGCTGTTTGTTAGTTCCTTAAACCGTGCCGAAGATTTGGCAACAGCCATGGAAGCACGTGGATACCAAGGCGGAGACGGACGTAGTAAGTACCGTGTTCTGAATTATGAAATGCGTGATGCCATTGCGGGATTATCCCTTGTGGCCGTAACGATTTTATTATTTGTATTAAAAGCATAAAAAAATAAGGAGCTTGACTTGTCAAGCTCTTTTTTGAAAGAAGGGAAAAGGATGCAGCGATATAAACTCGTCATTCAATATGATGGTACGCCCTATGTTGGATTTCAAGTGCAAGAGAATGGGAATAGCATTCAAGCAGAACTGAATAAAGCCTTGAAGAAGATGACAAAGGGCCAATACATTCCTGTCAGTGGTTCTGGTCGTACTGATTCTGGGGTGCATGCCAACGGTCAAGTCGTTCATATCGATTATCCCAAAACCATCGAGGCAGCGTCTCTTGTTCGTGCGATGAATAGTTTATTACCGACGTCGATTCGGATTGTTTCGGCTGAAGCAGTGTCAGATGACTTCCACGCGCGCTATAGTGTGACAGGGAAACGATATATTTATAAAGTAACGACTGCTGCTGTGCAGAGTCCGTTCCGCCGTCAATATGAGTTGCATCACCCATTCAAGACGGATGTCGAACGCATCAATAAGGCCTTTGAAGCGGTCATTGGAGAACACGACTTCACGAGTTTTTGCTCGACTAAAAGCGATAAAGACTCTAAGGTACGAGTGGTCACGAAAGCAGAAGTGGCTCGTCAGGGAGATGAATTGATTTTCACGTTTGAAGGGAAAGGGTTCCTTTACAATATGGTTCGAATTCTTGTTGGAACGGCGCTTCAAATTGGAGACGGCTTACGTGAAGTGGAAGAGATGAAGCAAATTCTAGAAGCGATGGATCGAAATGCGGCAGGACCAACAGCGCCTGCGCATGGACTATACTTAGATGAAGTGTTTTATAAGAATTTCGACTAGAAATATGATAGGATGAAGGTAGTTATATTAAAAGGAGTGTCAATATGGTATTAAAAGATTTCGATAAAAACTTAGAAAAATACGCTAAATTATTAATCTCAACAGGGATTAACGTGCAACCAGGTCACACAGTGAATATTGTGATTGACGTAGACCAAGCACCTTTAGCTCGTTTATTAGTAAAAGAAGCTTACGCACACGGAGCAAGCGAAGTAATCGTATCATGGGCTGACGATTTTGTAGGCCGTGAACGCTTATTACACGCTGCTGAAGACCGTATCACAAACGTTCCAGAATACCGTGTAGCAGAAATGAACTACTTATTAGAAAAGAAAGCAAGCCGCTTAAACGTTCGCTCAGCCGACCCAGATGCATTCGCTGGTGTATCAGCAGAACGTCTTCAAAAATCAACAAAAGCATTAAGCCTTGCATTAAAACCATTACGTACAGCAACACAAGCCAACAAAGTGAGCTGGACTGTAGCATCAGCTGCTGGTAAAGAATGGGCGAAGAAAGTTTTCCCTAATGCAGCAACTGATGAAGAAGCAGTAGATTTATTATGGGATCAAATCTTCAAAACTTGCCGTGTTTACGCTGATGATCCAGTGGCAGCATGGAAAGAGCATGAAGAAAAATTAGATGCAAAAGCAGCTATCTTAAACAAAGAACAATTCGTGAAATTACACTACACTGCACCAGGAACAGACTTAACTCTTGGAATGCCTAAAAACCATGTTTGGGAAAGTGCTGGAAGCATCAATGCTCAAGGAGAACACTTCATCGCAAATATGCCAACAGAAGAAGTCTTCTCAGCTCCTGATTTCCGCGTAGCTGACGGATATGTATCAAGCACAAAACCATTAAGCTACAACGGAAACATTATCGAAGGCATCAAAGTAACTTTCAAAGACGGTCAAATCACAGAAGTATCTGCTGAAAAAGGCGATCAAGTAATGAAAGACTTAGTATTCGAAAACAATGGTGCTCGTGGATTAGGTGAAGTAGCGTTAGTAAGTGACCCATCACCAATCTCACAATCAGGAATTACATTCTTCAACACATTATTTGATGAAAATGCATCAAACCACTTAGCAATCGGTTCTGCTTATGCAACAAGCGTTAAAGGTGGAGAAAACTTCGAAACTGAAGAAGAATTAAGAGAAGCTGGATTAAACCGTGCGGATGTTCACGTGGACTTCATGATCGGTGGACCAGAAATGAACGTTGATGGTATCCGTGAAGACGGTACAGTTGTTCCAATCTTCCGTAACGGGGACTGGGCTATCTAGTTCAATGAATTAAAAAATATAAGGAACGAACTTTGAGAAAAGTTCGTTCCTTTTTTGTTGTTCTATAAGAAAAACTAATACAACTATAAAAAAAATCAATTGGTAAAAAAATCACAAGGAAGGTACAATAAAAACAGAGGAATCCTTATAAAGTTCGTAATAATTCAATGAGTTCTAAGACGTTTTGCGAATAAGTCTCGTTTGGACGATAGGCAACTCCGATTGGGAAAAATCCATTTTTATCCAGAAGTGGAATCCAAACAAGATTGTCGTCTGGGTAAAATTCTTTGTACTCTAAAGCCATGATGCAAACGGAGTTAAACGTTGCAAGACTAGCGAGTAGAACTTCCCAGTTATCATCCACATAAACAATATTCGGTTCGAAGCCAAAATGTCCTGAGCGTTGGTGTAATAACTTTCCAAGCATAAAGTGTTCAGATAAGGTGCTAAAACGTTCCTCCTTCAAATCTTCAAAGGTGATAGAGTCTCTCGAAGCTAGGGGATGACCTTTAGGAACGACAAGACTCGCTTGATAACCAGCGAAATGTTGTTGGAATGGTTCAATCACAATATCGGATTCAATCTTTGGAAAGGATAGAACACCAAGGTCGATTTCTTCATTCACTAGTGCAGTTTGAAGATCACGCGATCCGCCTTGCACCATCGTTAAGTGAATCGAAGGATGCGACATCATAAAACGCGAGAACTCAGGCATTAATTTGATCGCAAAAAGTGTCGGTAGCCCAATTCGAATCGTTTCTTTTTGAGGTTGATTGAGTTCATGAATTTGAGCCACAGTCCCTTCCATCAAAGAAATGATTTTCTTACCATTATCGTATAAGAGCTGTCCAGCTTCAGTCAGTCGAATACTATTGTTAGTTTGCTGAATAAAAAGCGGAGTATGTAATTCGGATTCTAATTTTTTAATGGTTTGAGAAAGGGTCGGTTGCGTAATGAATAAACTACGAGCGGCATTGGAATATCCGCCATGGTCAACGATACTGATGAAGTAGTGTAGGTGTTTAATATCCATTGGACATCTCCTATTCTTTTAAGTGAAGTGTTATAGAATAATTGTAACAAAGAATAAAGACGGAAACAATAAGGTTTTTAAAACATAAAGGAGGAATTATGATGAAAATTACAATCGCAGGTGCTGGTGCAATGGGAAGCCGCTTTGGATTAATGCTTCATCAAGCGGGTCATGAAGTACTTTTGGTAGATGGTTGGAAAGATCATGTGGAAGCCATCCAAAAAGACGGACTAAAGGCTAACTATAATGGGGAAGAAGTTGTGGTGAAGTTGCCAGCAGTACTTCAAAGTGAAGTCACAGAAGCAATGACGAGTGACCTGATTATTTTATTTACAAAAGCAATGCAATTAGAAGGCATGCTAACAGATTTGAAACCAGTGATTCATGATGAAACAAGAGTACTTTGCTTACTCAATGGAATTGGACATGAAGAAGTGATTGAACAATTTGTTCCAAAAGAAGATATCTTTATTGGGAACACGATGTGGACGGCTGGAATGG
>CALCML010000194.1 GCA_937967765.1 uncultured Carnobacterium sp. | reverse complement strand
GGAATGCCTCGTTCTTCTCGAATCGTGCGAATCGTTTGTTGGGCGATAATACTCTCCGGTTCGAAATAACAGAATGGAGGGTTACTTGCCAGCATCGTAGCGTGCATTTTCATGCCGTTAAATTCCGCAATAGAGCCGATGCGATGAATGTCGCGGTCCTTGATGGCCTCTTTGATGTCGGCTAAATCGGTCGCCGCTGAAGTGACCCAACCTTCGTAAAATGGAGAAGTAGAAACGGTCAATTCCATGCCGGCACGACTCGAAATTTTCTTCTCGGCCGCACTCACGACGATAATAATCATCCCGATGTCAAAGTTCGCATCGTCGACAGGAATGGCCATGCTGTTCTCGTTGGAGTCGCCTTTATTCCATTCGACAAATCCGCCAAAGAGACTACGAGTAGCACTACCGCTACCACGACGCGCGTAAGTCGATAATTGTTGAGCAGGCATATGAAGACCTGTTGCCTCGTTCATCGCACCTGCCAGTGCCGCAAAGGCGGAAGCAGAGCTCGCAAGTCCTGCAGCTGTTGGTACGAAGTTTAAGCTCTCGACACGAGCACGACGCGCATCTCCTGTTTCAGCGCGAAACAAGTCTAAGAAGCGCGTAATTTTAGCCGTTGCCGCTTCGTCTTGTTTCACCCCGTTAAGATAGAATTCGTCTTCTGTTAATACATCTGTAAGTTCGACTTTTGTATCGGTATAAAAGGCTTCGAGGGTTAAAGAAAGGCTACTATTCATCGGAATGAAGAGTTCCTTATTTTCCTTTCCCCAATATTTAATGAGTGCGATATTCGTATGCGCACGCGTGATTCCAATGTTCGATGTCATTTGGGTTTCTCCTTTTTCGCCAGCGACTGAATCCAGACCGCCTGCGCTCCTTGTTTCATGAATTGTTCTTGTAAATGAAGGGCATCTTCCTCGGTTTCAACGAGGGCAATCATACATCCGCCAAGGCCGCCGCCTGTGACTTTTGCCCCAAGTGCGTTGTTTTGATGGGCCGTATCGACGAGTGTATCAATGACGTCATGCGACACGCCGAGTTGTTGGAGGCGTTCATGGTTTTCACTCATCAGTTGCCCTAGTTTTTGAGGGTTTTGTTCTTTGATGGCCTCTTTCGTTTCATTGACGATAGCGCCAATCGATTGGACCGCATCCGAACCCGTTTCCTTTGTAGTAGGGTCGATGATGCGTTCTTGCAAGGTACTCACATGCTGCACCGCTTGCTTCGTATTCCCAGTAACACCCGAATCGGCAATCACGAGGTACGCCGGCATATCGAGGTGGAGTGTTTGTAGTTCTTGTTCTTTTTGGAAAAATACAGGACGCGTCCCGCTCGTTGTCGCTGTATCTATGCCACTTGGATTTCCATGCGAAATGGTTTCTGCGCCTTGAACGATGTCCCATAAGGTTTCTTCAGGAAGAGTCGCATCCAAGAAATCGAAAATAGCACGCACCACCGCAACGCTGACTGCAGCGCTCGAGCCCATTCCACGTTCTGCAGGAATTGTAGACTCAATCGAGAGCGTAAAAGTATGAGCCGTCACTTCTTTTGCAGAGGCTACTTTGAACGCTTCGCGAATCGCAAATTGTAGCCCTGCCATTGAAGTTGGCATCTCGTTTACGTCACCTGTATAAAGTTCACATTGAATCGTTTTGCCCATTTGTGCAGAGACGATATCCGCCTTCACGTAAACCGCGTCAATTGGCAGTGCAATCGCTGGTTCGTGGTACACAACGGCATGTTCACCGGCAAGAATAATCTTTCCATTTGCCAGACCTGTTCCTGTTTGTGGTTTCATACGACAAATCCTTTCCTTATATTCACTTTTCATTCTACTAAATCCACGCCCTTACGTAAACAAACACGGCGATTTCATGGGAAAAACTTAAGATAATGAAAAATAGAAACCGCGTTCAACATGTGGTACAATTCAAGGATAGGACTCAGTAGCTGAAGGAGACGAATCCGTTGAAAGAAAACGAGACGTATTACCAAATTAAACGAGAAGAGTGGAGCCAGTACGAAGGCGCCCATCCATTCACAATGACGAGAGAAGAACTTGCGCACTTAACCTCATTAAATGACCGCATTTCCCTACAGGACGTGCAAGAAGTGTATGTGCCAATGCTCGATTATTTCGATTTATACTTTAAAAAACATATTGAATTACGCACGGAGGAACAGCAATTTCTTCATCAAACGAAGAAGACAGTACCGTTTATTATCGGAGTTTCAGGAAGTGTGGCCGTTGGAAAGAGTACGACAGCCCGTTTGATGCAAACGATGCTACAACAACGCTACCCGGATAAGCGCGTTTTCCTAATGACGACAGACGGATTCTTATTACCGACGCAGGAGCTGATTAACCGCGGTATCTTAGATCGCAAGGGATTCCCGGAAAGTTACGACATGGAAGCTCTCGTTCATTTCTTACTCGAAGTGAAGACGGGAAATCCAAGCGTGGATGCGCCGGTCTACTCGCATGAGATTTACGATATTGTGCCGGGGGAAGTGCAGACGATTGAGTCTCCCGACATCTTGATTGTTGAGGGGATTAATGTGTTGCAACTACCGCCAAATCGTGAAATTTACGTGAGTGATTTCTTCGACTGGTCGATTTTCGTAGATGCCGATGCGACGCTGATTGAGCAATGGTACTTGGAGCGTTTCGAATTGTTGATGGACCGTGCGAAATCGCAGCCGGATAACTATTACTATCAATATGCGATTGGGGATCGTGCGGACGCGATTGCGATGGCGAAAGATGTGTGGCAGAAGACTAACCTGAAGAACCTTAAAGAATACATCTTACCAACGAAAACCCGCGCCGACTTCATCCTACATAAAACAGTCGGACATCATATAGACCACGTTCAGATAAAGAAATACTAAAATGTTTAAATCGATTACTACGAATCCTTGGGAGTAAGACAGAAGAAAGAAACAGACTCACAGTGTGAGTCTGTTTTTCTTCGTCGTCTTACCCCCGCAAGGCTGATTAGGATTAAGCAAATCACGAGTGATGAAGCTTAATCCAATCAGCTACTGCGTCTAACTCATTAAAGTTTGTTTTATAATAAGCACTTAAACCCGCAGATTTTACGTAATCGATTATTTTTTTGCAACAATCTGTCTGCCCTGTTTTAGTAGGTGAAGCGGTACGGGGTTCTTAGTAAGAGTACGGGGAATCGTAAGAAAGAGTACATCTTTGTTCATTGCAAAAAAAGTAAAAATAAAATGTAAAAACCTCTTGACATTTTTAGGTAGGAGAGTATAATTTGAAATGTAAAGAGCTCTTGACATTATTACAAGAATTTGGAGGACAAAGCCATGAAAAAGATGGATGAAATGGACAGAGATATTCAGTTGCGTTCTGAGGCGTGGGGCTATAAAACGGCGCTTTTGGGTTTATGTGCATGGACAGGATTTAATATCTATCAAGCACTTGTTGGTGGTGGCAAACTTGAAATGCTTCCTTGCTTAATTTTGCTCTTATCTGTAAGTGTGCAAGGATTTGCTCAAACCGCAATGAAACGCAATATGATTGCTGGTGATGAAGAGTATAAAGAACCAAATAAACTTGTTCAAGGAGTCATTCTAGCAGTTGTCACTGTTATCGTAGTATTGGCTGTTGGCGTTTATTTTTTTCAGAAAGCGTGATGGCATATGAAAAATAATATTAAACAGCTAAGAAAAGCAGCAGGATTGCGACAAGAGGATATGGCAAAAACGTTGGGTGTAAGCAGACAGACCATTATTGCCATTGAGAATGATAAATATAATCCTACCCTTGAACTTGCTATGAGAATTGCAAGGTTACTCCAGCTCAATGTTGAAGAGATTTTTGTGTTAGAGGACTAAAAAGGCATAACTGAATACTCAATAAATGAAGAGAGATTCCTATTCGTTGGGGAATCTCTTTTTTTGTAAAATCCATAAAAAAAGCTGTTTAAAACGCGGAATAGTAGTGGTAAAATGTAGGTGAAAAAATGTAGCTTGTAGTATGGTTTCTTTAACAATGAGGTGAGAACATGTACTTAAAAAGTGATCAAAAAAAACATCAAAAAATACCGACTTATGGAGCAGCGCCTTACCTATACATAACTCTCCTTGTGCTGAATTTGACTGGTTGGCTGCTGAGTCAGTCAGTGCTCGAGAGCGGACTGTTAAAGGGTGGCCTTAAAGATTTGTTTTATCTGATGGGCTTCCTCTTAATGATCGTTGCAGCGAGAATTCAGTGGCTCAGCGGGGTGAAGTCGTTTATTAGCACAAGTATCCAAACTAGCGAACTCAAGACAACAGGAATTTACGCGCGCACTCGCAATCCAATTTACTTTTCGTGGTGGCTCAGCGGCATCGGGATTACGCTAACCATGCATAATATGTGGTTGCTGATTCTGATTCCGATTCAGTGGGTGTTATTAACCGTCGTGATTCGTATGACCGATGAAAAATGGCTATACGAACTGCACGGAGAAGCCTATAAGGACTATTGCGCGAGAGTGAATCGATGGATTCCGCTGAAGAAAATTTGATTTTAGAATCGCCAAGACAAAAGAATCAAGGTGAGAGCGATGGCGAAAAAAGATTCTTTAAAGCAACAAAAGTTTATGTCGTTTATGTTTAGAGGAAAAGAAATTTTCAAACCACTAAACACGGGCCATATCGACGAAAGAGTGAGTTGTATTCGAGAATATGTGGCCAATATTTACTTTTACACCAAAGACGGTTATACGATTATGATTGATGCAGGGTATAACTATGACAGGCTTGCCGAGAAGATGAGATGGCTAGATATTCGTCCAGAAAGTATCAACGAGATTCTCATTACGCACCAAGATACGGACCACGTTGGAGCGATAGAAGTGGATAGCCAAGGGTTGTTTAAAAAGGCAAAAATCTATGTGGGCCGTGTGGAGAATAACTACTTAGAAGGCCGAGTTCGGCGGAAAGTATACTGGGGGGTCTATAAACTTCCGCAAGTGCATATCGAAAATGACAAAACTTTGATAGAAGATGGGGAGATTTTCTATATTCACGATATTAAAATCGAAGCCTTTCTTGTACCTGGTCATACGTGGGGACATTTAGTGTATTTAATCGATGATGCGTATTTGTTTACCGGAGACACGATTTGGTTTGGTGCGGACGGTGGTTATGCGTTTTTAAACACGCTCGCAGAAGATAGAAAATTACAAAGTGTATCGTTGAAACGACTAGAAGAAAAGCTCAGAAAGAGAAATCTTTCGCTAAAAATCATTACAGGTCATACCGGATGGACAGATGACTTTGAGTTTGCATTTCGCCATGTGGATGAAATCTGCAATGCCTTGAGGCGCAAACCAAAAGTGCAAGACCCGAAAGCTCCGTATGATGGGTTTGATGAAAGTGGCGATACCGAGGACAAAGCAAGAACGGTAATTCTTGAAAAATGTTAAATGAATACAATCTCTAGCCAGTAGCATGTCTATTGGCTAGTTTTTTTGTAAAAAACAAAAAGTAGCATATTTGCTACTGTAGCATATATGCTACATTTCAAAAATTTAAAACACAATTTTTGAGCGTGATGTCAACAGCTAGAAACGTTGATTTGACAATGTTTGTAAAGGGTGCGGTGAGTGAGTGTACACTCTATATACTAATTTATATATCCGAATGAAAGCTTGGTGTGACGCGGAAAACGGGGCATAAAAATCCGAACAAAAAATCAGTTTTTTTAAGTAATTTTCGTGCTTTTCTGTTACAATGAAAAAGAACTAAAACTAAGGAGGCCTCTTATGACAGCTCAAACCACTTCATTAGAAAAGATTATCGTGCTCGACTTCGGAAGTCAGTACAATCAGTTGATTACGCGCCGTATTCGTGAATTTGGCGTGTTCAGCGAATTGCTACACAACGACATTACCGCCGAAGAAATTAAGGCACATGGCAACGTAAAAGGGATTATTTTCTCAGGGGGACCACATAGCGTTTATGCAGAGGATGCTTTTACCGTGGATCCTGCGATTTTTGAATTGGGAATTCCAGTGCTTGGGATTTGCTACGGGATGCAACTGACAACGCATCTGTTCGGTGGGAAGGTAGAATCGTCTACAACGCGTGAATATGGGTCTGCGAAAGTCGATGTTTTTAACACGACTTCAGGCATTTTTAAAGGGTTAGCTGAAGAGGAAGAGGTACTCATGAGCCACGGCGACCGTATTACTGCGATTCCGGAAGGGTTCAGCGTGACGGCTTCGAATGCGCACACGCCATTTGCGGCTTTTGAAAACCAAGAACGTCGTATTTACGGCGTGCAGTTCCACCCAGAAGTTCGCCACAGTATTCATGGGAACGACATGCTTCGTAACTTCGTGTTCGATATTTGTGGGGCGACAGGCGACTGGTCAATGGACAGCTTTATCGAAATGGAAATTGCGAAAATTCGCGAAAAAGTGGGCCATAAGAAAGTCTTACTTGGTCTCTCTGGCGGGGTAGACTCAAGTGTGGTTGGGGTTCTCTTGCAAAAAGCAATCGGCGACCAACTCATCTGTATTTTCGTAGACCATGGTTTGCTTCGTAAAGGGGAAGGCGACCAAGTGATGGAGAGCCTTTCTGGTAAATTTGGCCTCAATATTATCCGCGTGAACGCTCAGGAACGTTTCCTATCGAAACTAAAAGGCGTGAGCGACCCTGAACAAAAACGGAAGATTATCGGAAATGAGTTCGTGTACGTATTCGACGACGAAGCGGCAAAACTCACAGACGTGGATTTCCTTGCGCAAGGAACGCTTTATACAGACATCATCGAATCCGGAACGAAAACAGCGCAAACCATCAAGTCTCACCATAACGTAGGGGGACTTCCAGAGGACATGCAATTCGAATTGATTGAACCACTGAATACACTCTTCAAAGATGAAGTGCGCGCTTTAGGAACAGCGCTTGGTATGCCAGACTCAATCGTATGGCGCCAACCATTCCCAGGACCAGGACTTGGAATTCGTGTGCTTGGGGAAGTGACGGAAGAGAAACTCGAAATCGTCCGCGAATCTGACGCCATCTTACGCGAAGAAATCGCCAAAAACGGCCTTGAACGCGACGTATGGCAATACTTCACGGTGCTTCCAGGCATCCGCAGCGTTGGGGTAATGGGAGACGGCAGAACGTACGACTACACGATTGGAATACGTGCCGTAACCAGCATCGACGGCATGACGAGTGACTTCGCTCGCATCCCTTGGGAAGTACTGCAAACCATCAGCGCCCGTATCGTCAACGAAGTAGCCCACGTCAACCGCGTCGTCTACGACATCACGAGCAAACCGCCGGCTAC
>CALCML010000193.1 GCA_937967765.1 uncultured Carnobacterium sp. | reverse complement strand
GTTTGTACATGTTCGAACACTTCGTCACGAATGCGTTTAGCCACGCGGTTCGAGAGAGTCTTCATATATAAACGGTTTAAATATCCACCAGCCGCTCCAACTAAGTTCACTGCCACGTAAATGCCTACCCATAGGAGTACACTTCCAGCATCGAAGACATGCGATTGTCCCATCGGCGTAATCACATTATCAATCATATATTTTGCCACAAGAGGTCCTGTTAAGGTTGCAACCGTTGAAATCAACAAGCAGACGAGTCCAATCAGAACTCCTTTTTTCTCATAGCGGAGGTAGCTTAATAATCGCTTCATCGTTTTCATTCGATCTCCTCCTCTATCTCTTGAATCAGGTACTGTTCATAGTACCAACCACGTTGTGCGAGTAACTCCTCGTGGCTTCCTCGCTCACTAATGCGTCCTTCATTCATCACAATAATCTCATCGGCATGACGAATCGCAGAAAGTCGGTGTGCAGAAATAATATTCATACAGCCGCCACGCTCTTCTTGCAAGTGCGAGATAATTTCGCGTTCCGTTTTCGCATCAACTGCGGATAACGCATCATCTAAAATCAAACATTCCCGGTTGCGTAAGAAGGCACGCGCAATCGATAGACGTTGTTTTTGACCACCACTGAGAGATACCCCTTTTTCTCCGACCATCGTATCGAGCTGTTCCGGCATGCGTTTCACGTCTCCATCAAAGGACGCCAACGTCAATGCTTCCCAGATTTCCTCATCGGTCGCCTCTTCTTTCCCAAATAACATATTCTCGCGAATCGTGCGTGAGAAAAGTGTGTGTTCTTGCGGAACGTAGGCTAAATGCCCTGCTACCGATTGAGGATCATAATCCATCAATGGTTCTCCGTTAATGAGAAGCTGCTCTCCTCGGTATGGAAATTGATGTAATAATTGCATCAAGAGCGTCGTCTTCCCAGAACCTGTCTTTCCAACGATTCCAAGTGTCTCGCCTTTATTTAATGTAAGGTTAATGTCTTTTAATAATGGCGCCTCTTCGCCTGGATACGTAAAGTTGAAGTCCTTAAACTCAATAGATTCAATCGTCTCAAGCGCTTTTGTTCCACCGCGCTCAATTTTATCATCATGCTTCAACACTTCGTTAATACGCTCCGTCGCCACTTTACCACGCTTATAGCCCGTGATAATATCGCCAATCATAAACATCGGCCACATAATCGACCCCATATAGACTTGGAAGGCAATGACATCCCCGACTAGAATGTCCCCAGTCGATACTAGATACCCACCGTATAGAAGCGCAATGGTAAAGCTAATCATCATGAATAATTGCGCCAGTGGAATAAAACGAGATTCAATCTCTGCCACGATGATATTTTGCTTCATAGCCTTTTTCGTTTTCGCACGAAATTCATCCATCATCGCATCTTCTTGTCCGTAAGCTCGAATCACATACGTCCCGTCAATCATCTCCAGCACTTCATTATTTAATTGTGAAACTGCATTTTGCGCCTTGTTGTACTCTTCTTCTAAATCGAATCCCCATTTATACACAAGATACGAAAGAATTGGCAGTGGTAAAATCGCTGCAATAGTAAGAGGCAACGAAATCGTTGTGACCATCATATAAATCGAAACAGTCCCCAGCAATGTAGAGTTCATCAAGGCAAACATTCCGTATCCCATCATTTCGCCAACCGTTGTAACGTCTTCACTGCTACGCGTAATAATATCTCCCGTTCTAAAATGCGCGTAAAACGGAATTTTCTTCCGTAAATTATTACGTAGTAACTTCACTCGCAGTTCTTTTTGAACTTCATAATACCCAATAAAAATAAAATATGTCCAAATACTCTCCGTAATATAGGCCACAAGAATAATCCCGACTAAAACCACAAGCTGTGTCCAAAGCCACTCGGCGTTCAGTTCACTCGCCACGATTTTATCGACGACTTGTCCGATAATCCGAGCTGGGTACACCGCCGCAATACTACTTGCAATCATCAAAATGAAACTAACAAGGTAGCGCATCGGATGTTTCTTTATAAAATTAAAAATGACTTTTAATAAATCGTTCATCGTTTTCCTCCATCAAAAAAGCCGTCACCTTCCCCACAAATGGAAAAAGTAACGGCTCACTTAAATTTATCTATAAAAATGCGCTATACTTCTTTCACCAAAATTGGAAGGTTTCTCAAAATATGTACTTGGTTTACGTTTAAGTTGTTCATTGATTTCTCCTCCAATCTGATAAATTTAACGTTATATCTGAATTATACCGTAAAACGCCGTCATGTCAATACCTTTCGAAGTTTTTCACAATCGAATTCATTGATAATGATTCTCAATACAGTTACAATAGAATCATTACAAATTAGAAAAGGATGAAAGATTTACAATATGGCAAAAGACATTCGTGTTTTACTTTACTATAAATATGTTCCAATCGAAAATGCGGAACAATTTGCGGCAGATCATTTAGCATTCTGCAAATCAATCGGATTAAAAGGACGTATCCTTGTCGCTGACGAAGGAATCAACGGAACTGTATCTGGTGATTACGAAACAACTCAAAAATATATGGACTATGTTCACTCTCTTCCTGGCATGGAAGACTTATGGTTTAAAATCGACGAAGAAAACGAGCAAGCTTTCAAGAAGATGTTCGTTCGTTACAAAAAAGAAATCGTACACCTTGGCTTAGAGGACAACGACTTCGATAACGATATTAACCCACTTGAAACAACAGGGGCTTACCTTTCTCCACAAGAGTTTAAAGAAGCATTGCTTGACGAAAACACTGTTGTACTAGACACTCGTAACGACTATGAGTACGATCTTGGTCACTTCCGCGGTGCTATCCGTCCTGACATTCGCAACTTCCGTGAATTACCACAATGGGTTCGCGATAACAAAGAGAAATTCATGGACAAACGTGTCGTTGTTTACTGTACAGGTGGCGTTCGCTGTGAGAAATTCTCTGGCTGGATGGTTCGTGAAGGCTACAAAGATGTTGGTCAATTACACGGCGGTATCGCAACTTACGGTAAAGACCCAGAAGTTCAAGGCGAATTATGGGATGGAAAAATGTACGTATTCGACGAACGTATCGCTGTTGACATCAACCACGTAGACCCAGTAGTAATTGGGAAAGACTGGTTCGATGGTACACCTTGCGAACGTTACGTAAACTGTGGAAACCCAGAATGTAACCGTCGCATCTTAGCTTCAGAAGAAAACGAAGACAAATACTTACGTGGTTGCTGCCATGAATGTCGTGTTCACCCACGCAACCGCTACGTGAAAGAACACAACTTGTCTCTTGAAGAAGTTGTCTCTCGTCTTCAAGCCATTGGCGAAGAACTAGATACAGTAAAAGCTTAATTTGATTAAAATCGAAAACATTTTTGGTTTGATTGATTGTGTATGGATTCCGAAGAATCTTGCGGATTTCATAACCACAATAATGGGGAATCGTATTAAAGATGAATTAAAGGGCGTAGGGATTTATTCCTTACGCCCTTTTTGAAGCTTTAAAGGTGAGAGACTACAGGCTCGAACCGGTACCCCATTATTGTAGTTATGATAAAATCCGCTATGATTCGAAGGAATCCATCATAAATAACACCCTATTTGAATCTAACCAAATAGGGTGTTTCTTCGTTTACTCAAATTCATGTTTCACTGTTTCTAGTGCAGCGGCGATGACTTGATGCATATCGTAATAACGATACTGTCCAAGGCGTCCGCCGAAGATCACTTGCGGAACCGTCTGCGCTAATTTCTTATACTGCGCGTACAAGTCGTTGTTGACTTTATTATTCACTGGATAATAAGGCTCGTCGCCCACTTTCCAATCGGCAGGATACTCACGCGTAATTACCGTTTTTGGCTGAGTGCCAAACTCGAAATGCTTATGCTCGATAATACGAGTGTATGGCGTTTCTCGGTCTGTATAGTTCACCACCGCATTTCCTTGATAGTTCTCCACGTCCACGACTTCTGTTTCAAATCGTAGTGAACGATATTCCAATGTTCCAAGTTCATAATCGAAGAACTCGTCAATCATTCCTGTGAAGACGATTTTAGCACCACTATTTAAGTACTCGTCTTTTTTCGCGAAGAAATCGACATTCAACTCGACTTCGATATTCTCATGGTCCAGCATGGCTTCAATCATCTTCGTATAGCCGCCAATCGGAATCCCTTGGTACGTATCGTTGAAGTAGTTGTTATCGTAAGTGTAACGAACCGGCAATCGGCGGATGATAAACGCTGGTAATTCTGTAGCCGAACGTCCCCATTGTTTCTCCGTATAGCCCTTGATGAGCTTGTAGTAAATATCTTCCCCAACAAGAGAAATCGCCTGCTCTTCTAAGTTTTCAGGCTCTTTGTCCCCGAGTACCGCACGCTGTTCAGCAATTTTCGCTTCGGCTTCTTGTGGCGTCACCACACCCCATAATTTATTAAAAGTATTCATGTTAAATGGCAAGTTGTAAATCTCACCATTGAAGTTGGCAACGGGTGTATTTGTATAGCGATTAAATGTCGCAAACTGATGCACGTAATCCCAAATCTTTTTGTCACTAGTATGGAAAATATGCGCACCGTATTCGTGCACTTGAATGCCTTCCACTTCTTTTGTATAAATATTCCCCGCAATATGGTTTCTTTTCTCAATCACTTTTATTTTATAACCGCGTGTTGCTGCTTCGTGTGCAAAGGTTGCACCGAATAATCCAGCCCCCACAACGATGTAATCAAATGGTTTCATGTGGTTTCCCCATTTCTTATGTTGTCTTGTTTATTATACCATGGACCCTTAAGACGAACCAAAGCGATTAGGGTCACTTCACGAAATTACCATATATGATAATTCCATAAAAAAACTACCAGACTAGTGCCTGATAGTTAGATTCTTATTTAGTTAAAACCGAAGAAACGTTGTGTCACTGTATAAATCCCATTCGACAATACTTGTACTGGCTTGTTCTTCGCCATCGTAATTCTGCTTAACGCATTTTGGCTAATCAGATGGAACACTTCTGGATTGGCTTCTTTTAAATCCGCAAGCAATGCTTTTTTCTTCTCTTGATGCTCTGGTAGTCCGCCCTTATTGAGTAACGCACAAGAAATCACCGTCGTAATTTCTAAGTGGTTTAATAAGTAGTTTTTCAAGACTGGCGGGAATTGACAATCGCTATGGTAATTCGCCATCAACAATTCATTCACACGAATTTGTTGGTCGATACGGCTAATCATCACTTTCTCGTTCACGGATTGATCTTCACGACCGATAAAGTAACGATAGAAGTCCACGTTCATATAGTATAAAGACTTGCTATATTGAAGTGGTACAAAGACAAATAAATTATCCACGTAGAAAGTATGCTCTGGCAATTGCAATCCTGACCTACGGAGCAAGTTCATATTGTAAATAAGCGAGTGCATCATCATGTATTTTCCACGACGAAGCGACTTGGCATCATCCCAAGTGAACACTTGATTTTCAGGAAATGCGGAAGTATAGCGCATGATTTTTTTCGTTTTCGCGCCTTCTTTTTCATAGACGAAGTTCGTAATGAATACGTCAACTTCTTCGCCGGTTTCTTCGAAGCGTTGTAATTGTTCTAGGATTTTTAAGTATGCACGGACATCCAGCCAGTCATCACTATCGACAACTTTGAAGTACTTCCCTGTTGCGTTGGCCATCCCCGTATTCACGGCTCCACCATGACCTTTATTTTCTTGATGGATGGCACGGATAATCGTTGGATAAGCTGCGGCATATTGGTCAGCAATGCGAGCAGTGTTGTCTTTAGACCCATCATTAATAATTAAAATTTCAACCTCTTCGCCACCAGCAAGGAGCGTTTGAAGACAATAATGCATATATTCTTGAGAGTTGTAGCAAGGGACTGCAATGGTTAATAATTTCATGGGGGTTACCTCTCGTTTCTAGTAAACTTATCTTATTTACTATACCATTTTTTCGGTCATTTTGTCAGTTTGACTCCCTTAATCCTCTTATGAAAAAAGCCCTCTTCGCATGGAAGAAGGCTTTTTTACTGTTGCTTTTTTATGCTTGTTGTTTTTGTTCTCTTCGTGCAATCCATGGAAGGACGAGTCCGAGTCCAAGAAGCGCAAATGGCATAATGATATTTGAAATTAAGACAAACCACCATTCAGATGGGTTTTGCGCATAATCTATTTGTGGCACCATTCCGAGAATACATGCAAACGCCGTGAAGGCAAATCCCCAAAGTCCCATTAAGAAACCAAGTGTCTTATTGCTAATGTATTTATATTCGGCGCCTTTAAATTTATCCCAATGACGATACAAGAACATAAAGGCGACAAATACCCACAAGAAGCACATTGGAGAAACGATGGCATTCAAGTTTGTCATCCAAACCACAACCGTATCGATTTCTTTAAGTCCTAGGGCCGGCATGACAATTAGTGCCCCTGTCAAGATACCTGTAAGCAAGTATCCATTTCTCAACGTACCGTTCTTTGTGCGTGCACGAAGCCAGCGAGGGACATATTCTTCATCGGCACTACCAAGGAAGATTTGAAGTGGTGCATCAATCGATAATGCCAACGTCGCGGTTTGCCCGATAAATTGCGTTAATGCGTAAATCGTAACTAGCACATTCCCAATATTCCAGTGTTTTCCAAGTACGGCAAATGCTTGATAGGCACCATTTCGCATCAAATCTTGTGGAATATTGTTGCTATCAAAAATCATCCCCATCGCAAAAGATCCAAAAACTGCACAGATTCCAACCATCACAGCCATCGCAATCATCCCTTTTGGAAATTCTTTGGCTGGATTCTTGAGTTTATGCACATACGGTGACATACACTCTGCTCCTCCGACCGAGAAGACAAGAAGCGCAATCGTTGTGAAGTATGAAAAATCAAACTTAGGAATATACGTTTCGATCTTATCCATATTCGCTGTTGCTAGTTGTAAATCAGGTTTAATGAGTGGAACCCCGACTGCTAATAGGATAAACAGAATTGACATCACAAACATCGCGGTTCCCGCAATCGTTCCTAAGAATTTCAACGCGCGAATTCCCTTTGTTGAAATATAAAGGACGGCTAAGAAAAAGGCTAAACAGACTGTTACCAGTAGTGGAATCGGCAGTTCATCGATAATTCCTGAGTGCCCTTGGAATACCCATCCAAGGGCAATTAGAATCGTCTGCGGTTTTTGCGCTAAATATGGAATCTGCACCACCCAAAATGTCCATGCGGCAAAATACGCCAGTTTCTTGGTAGACGTATGTTTAATCCAATCACTGACTCCCCCTTCACTATCTT
>CALCML010000192.1 GCA_937967765.1 uncultured Carnobacterium sp. | reverse complement strand
CTCAATCCGGTGCCTTTACTGTCACCACTATGAAGATGTCCAGAGGACTGATTTTGTTTTTTTACAAGATTAGGCCAACGAACCCATTGGATCCCATGGGGCTAACACAATTGGTTCGCTGTTGAAAGCGTCGAGTTGCTCTTTTGTAAGCAAGTCTTTTCTGATAACGATCTGGTACGTAAACTCATCCATCCAGGCATCACTCATCATCCAGAACCCTTCAACCCCAGATTCTTCACCCCAACTGTTTTCCACTTTCCAGCGATTTGGTTTACCATCCACAAGGTTCACCCCTGTTAATACCATCGCGTGTGTCATTAAGCTATCGCCGTATTCAAGACGTTCGCCTTTAGTGAGTGAATAGTCGATTCCAGTTAAGCCTTTAAGGTCGAAGTTATTAAGTGCAAGACGGCCATTTCCACGGTTTGAAGATTGACCAACATCACAACCGAACCATACTGACTCGCCTTGTTCTAATTGGCGAATCGCTAATTCTTTGAACGTTGCCATATCAAGGTTCAAGTAGCGCACTTGGTTGCCAACGACATTTCCAAGCATCTCAACAGTGTATGAACGGTTGAATGGTTTGTCCGCTGTTGGTGAGTTGATGATAGACACATAATCGTCCAAGTTCAAGCCCACGAATTGTTCGAAGAAGCTTTGTGGCGTCAAATTCAAGTGACGGTGGAATTCCTTGTCTTTATCACGATATTCGAAGTCGAATGTTTCTGGCGGAGTTCCAAGAGTCACGCTAAGTAAGTCGTACACTTCTTGCATTAATTGTTTACGCGTTTCGTTGATTTCCTCTTCGCTAGCGCCACGTGCCACTAAGTCGCGAAGCACTTTTGCGTCTTGGCGAAGTTTTTTATTTAAGTATTTGTTCAAATCGCTTGAAGCCGAGCTTGAAAAACTTTCCGGCATCACACTCTTTGGCACAACCCCATATTTCTTGAAGATAGACACGATCATATCCCATTGCCCACCGTCTTGTTGAGGTGTTTGTAAGAGAAAGGCTACATTGCGGCTTGTCACAGGTTCGCCCGCTGTTTTTAAAATATTTTCATGGAAATAATTAGCCTTTTCGTATTTATCCCAGAAGAAAGTATAACTTTGAGAAAGTTCAAATTCTTCGAGCTTGAAGTTATTAAAGAGTCTGTGGCGGAACGTATTAAGCGCCGCAAACATCCAGCAACGACCAGAAGCCTTTTGGTTGGCTACTTTCCCGTGTTCCAAATCAATCGAATACACCGGCTGATTTTCCACAACAGAAGCGACCGTCTCACTAGATCCTTTCAAGCCATTCTTCACCGCAGCATTTTGCGCCACGATACGCTCTGGCTTACTTTGAAAATTTTCTTTATATTGTTTCGTCAATTCCTTTGTTAACGTAAACATCACTTCATCTCCTTTAAGGTTGATACTCTAATGGTACTCCTCTTTACCCCCATATGCAATATAAAAAATCGGTTAAATGCAATAAAAAAAGCCTTTTTGGCCCCCACTTCCTCCAGAAGCACGACACCCCTGCCGCTCCCTTCCTTCAAGAAGCACAGCGCCAGTGCGCTCCCCTTCCTAAGCATTGCCGATGACATCGTAGCAGTTCATCAAAAATGAAAATAAAACAGAATATCTGGTTGCTCCAATCGTGGAGTACGATGGATAAACAAAAAGAGCATCAGTTGATTGAAAGAATAGTGGGAAGTTGTATTGAAACGAATAAGAGGGAGTTAGGAATTGATTCCTTACTCCCTCTTTGAGGCTTCAAAGGTGAGTGACTACAGGCACGAGCCGGTACCCCACTATGACTCTTTCAATCATCAAACTGATGCTCGAAGGTTTATCCATTCCATCATAAGATGGATGAATCTGTCAGGTATTCTGTTTTATTTTACCGGAGTTAAAGCAATGAACTGATCGATGTTATCGGCAACTTGCGCCAATGCCTTCTTCCAAAATGCGCTGTCCTCAACATCCACGCCCAACACCTTCGCAGTATCTTCCGCAGAAGTCACTGTTGTCGCAC
>CALCML010000191.1 GCA_937967765.1 uncultured Carnobacterium sp. | reverse complement strand
TCAGTTTATTTTAGCATAAAAAAGAGGGGGAACAATATTGATACGCGTTCTTCTTTGCATTCACATTCACAATAGGGAGGTTGTGAAGAAAAAAGCACAAGGCTTGCTGTATATAAGCGAAATTCATTAATGTTCGTGAGGTACAAGCAAACTGTTTGTGAAATGAAATGTCGTTGTGATAGAATACGCATGGATAAAAAAGAAAAAGGGAGTCTTATCAATGAAAGATTTAAACGAATTAAAAGAAATCGAAGTGCCACGCGCAACTGCGAAACGTTTGGCCATTTATCATCGTTACTTACGTTTCTTGCATGACGCAGGAAAACGTCGCATCTCATCAACTGAATTAAGTGAAGCCGTAAAAGTCGATAGCGCAACAATCCGTCGTGACTTCTCATACTTTGGAGCTTTAGGAAAACGTGGATATGGTTATGATGTAGAATACTTATTAGAATTCTTCAGCCATACTTTAAACCAAGATCGCCTAACAAACGTAGCCTTAGTAGGGGTTGGTAAATTAGGACAAGCGCTCTTAAACTACAACTTCCACCAAAGCAACAATGTGCGTATTAGCGCAGCGTTTGACGTAAACGAAGACATCGTTGGAACAATCCAAACAGGTGTGCCAGTTTACAGCATGGATGAAATGGTAGAACAATTGAAAGTTCAACAAATCCAAGTGGCTATCTTAACAGTGCCACAAGATGTAGCTCAAGAAACAGCAGACCGCTTAGTAGAAGCAAATGTTCGCGGAATCTTGAACTTCACACCAATCCGCTTAGACGTACCAGAAAATGTTCGAGTTCAAAACGTGGACTTAACAAACGAACTTCAAACACTTATCTATTTTTTAGATAACCAAAAATAATCTGTTGAAAGGCATCCGAATTAGGGTGCCTTTTTTTGTATAAAAAATAAGCACTAATCCAATCCGATTTGCGGAGTGATTAGTGCTTTTCTTTTGGTTCTTTATCGTCTAGTGAATCCTCGTCATCGGGAAGATTCTCGATGAGGTTGGCGAGTTTTTTCAACTCGTTATAGGTGCGAAGCATGTTGATACTTGTTACGATGCTTGTCGTTGCGAATAGACAGCAGAATAATGTGATAAAGTCAAATCCATTTCCAGGATAATGCGTCGTTGCTAGAAAGATAAAGAAGACGGCTAATATGATTTCAAAATATAGTTTTCTGAAGAAACTTTTTCGTGTCATAGCAATCATCCTTTCCTGTCAAAATCTTACAAAATTCCAGACAAATAAGCAAGTATTTATTCTTGATTTTTCCTGACCAAATGAGTATCATAAAACTATGAGTTAGCACTCAGTGTTTTTGAGTGCTAAAAAAGATGAAGGAGGATTTCATATGTTAAAGCCTTTAAAAGATAGAGTTGTTATTCAAATGGTAGAGCAAGAAGAAAAAACTGCTGGAGGATTATTCCTACCAACAACTGCTCAAGAAAAATTACAATTTGCAAAAGTAATCGCAACAAGCGAATTCACTGCTGCAGAAGACCGTCAAGTAGCGGTTGGCGATAAAGTCGTATTCGAGAAATATTCAGGAACAGAAGTTAAATTAGATGGTCAAGAATATATCATCGTGAAAGAAAAAGACATTATCGCAATTGTTGAATAAAGGAGGATACAACTATGGTGAAAGATATTAAATTTGCAGAAGACGCAAGAAGCGCCATGCTACGTGGTGTGGATGTTTTAGCGAACACAGTAAAAGTAACATTAGGACCAAAAGGACGTAATGTCGTATTAGAAAAAGCATTCGGTTCTCCACTCATTACAAATGATGGGGTAACAATCGCTAAAGAAATCGAATTAGAAGATCACTTCGAAAACATGGGTGCAAAACTCGTGGCTGAAGTGGCTTCAAAAACAAACGATATTGCCGGTGACGGTACAACAACAGCGACTGTTTTAACACAAGCTATCGTTCGTGAAGGATTGAAAAACGTAACAGCAGGAGCAAACCCAGTAGGCATCCGTCGCGGGATTGAACTTGCGACAAAAGCAGCGGTTGAAGAATTACACCGCATTTCTCGTCCAGTAGAATCAAAAGAAGCTATCGCACAAGTTGCGGCCATTTCTTCAGGTTCGGCTGAAGTTGGTGAATTAATCGCTGAAGCTATGGAAAAAGTAGGTAACGACGGTGTTATCACTATCGAAGAATCTAAAGGGATTGAAACAGAGTTAGATGTTGTAGAAGGGATGCAATTTGACCGTGGTTACTTATCACAATACATGGTGACAGATAACGACAAGATGATTGCGACTTTAGACAATCCATTTATCTTAATCACAGATAAGAAAGTGTCAAACATCCAAGAAATCATTCCATTATTAGAACAAATCGTTCAACAAGGACGTGCGTTATTAATCATCGCGGATGACGTGGATGGCGAAGCTTTACCAACATTAGTATTAAACAAATTACGCGGAACATTTAACGTGGTCGCTGTAAAAGCTCCAGGATTTGGGGACCGTCGTAAAGCGATGTTAGAAGATATCGCGGTCTTAACTGGTGCTCAAGTCATTACAGAAGACCTTGGCTTAGAATTAAAAGACGCAACATTAGCTCAATTAGGGACAGCTGGTAAAGTGGTAGTTTCTAAAGACAGCACTACAATCGTTGAAGGTGCAGGTTCTAAAGAATTAATCGCGAACCGTGTTGCTTTAATTCGCGCACAAGCACAAGATACAACAAGTGATTTCGACCGTGAAAAATTACATGAACGTCTTGCTAAATTATCAGGTGGGGTTGCCGTGATTAAAGTCGGTGCCGCTACTGAAACAGAATTGAAAGAGAAAAAACTTCGCATTGAAGATGCCTTAAACGCAACTCGCGCAGCAGTTGAAGAAGGTATCGTTTCAGGTGGGGGAACAGCTCTTGTGAACGTTCAAAAAGTAGTAGATACTCTTGAATTAGAAGGCGACTTAGCTACAGGTGCGAAAATCGTATCTCGTTCATTAGAAGAACCATTACGTCAAATCGCAGAAAATGCGGGTCTTGAAGGTTCAGTCATTGTTGCTCGTTTGAAATCTGAAGAAAAAGGAATTGGATACAATGCCGCTACAGATGAATGGGTAAACATGATTGAAGCAGGTATCGTGGACCCAACAAAAGTAACACGTTCTGCATTACAAAATGCTGCATCTGTTTCAGCATTATTATTAACAACAGAAGCTGTTGTAGCTGACAAACCAGCTCCAGTAGCACCACCAATGCCAGGAATGGATCCGGGCATGGGTATGATGTAAATCAAAGAGGGGTGAAAAACTTTCACCCCTCTTTTCTTTTTGGAATAAAACACCGCAAGGTGCTTACTAAAAAATGAACTTCGTTCAAAACTACGAACCCTCGAGGATATCTCTATAGTATATGCAATGAGGCACCGGCTTGAGCCAAGGTCTCAAGCTCTTTCAAGATTCAAATGGACTCTAAAAAATAAATTTTTAAGAGTCCATAATTC
>CALCML010000190.1 GCA_937967765.1 uncultured Carnobacterium sp. | reverse complement strand
CGATGTCATTAAAAGAGGTGGGGTTGAATCCAACTCATTTTGAAGTGTTACATCTAATTTTTAGAAATCAAACGATGGATCAAAAGACGATTGCGCAAACATTGAATTTAACGCAGGGGAATATTACTCACTGCATTCGTCATTTAGAAAAATTAGAGTTGATTTCGATTGAAAAAGACTGGAAAACAAAACATATTTCATTAACAGAAAAAGGGAAGAAATTGCTCGATGATTTAATTCCCGCGCAACATCAAATGATGGAACATACCTTACGTGGATTGGACTGCAATCAAAAGCAACAATTACGTGAGCTACTAGTCTCATTTGAAAATACATGTAAGAAGTCGGTTTAAGTAAATTTTAAGTACGAAACGTATACTGAAGTAAAAAGAAGAGGTACGACTATGAGAATTTTAGTAGCAGAAGATGAAATTGATTTAGCAGAAGCGCTGAAGATGATGCTTGAAATGCAAAAGTATAGCGTGGAGGTCGTTCATGATGGAGCGGATGCGCTATTTTATGCCGAATCAACACCGTATGATTTAATCTTGCTGGATGTGATGATGCCAAAGAAATCAGGAGTCGAAGTGGTCCGTGAGTTGCGTGCAGGTGGAAATACGACGCCGGTACTGATGCTTACAGCTAAAAGCCAGTTGGAAGATAAGGTAACAGGTCTTGAAGAAGGTGCGGACGATTATTTAACGAAGCCGTTCGAAGCGGCTGAATTATTAGCGCGTGTGAAATCATTGCTTCGTCGTCCAAATGTCTTTGTTGCATCTGTGATGAATATCGGGAATATCGAACTCAACCGCGATAAGTTCACGATGGAATCAGCGAGTGGACAAGTGTTGTTGAACAATAAAGAATTCCAATTGATGGAATACTTTATGATGAATAGCAATCAAGTATTATCAACGGATTTAATTATGGAAAAAGTCTGGGGACTCGACTCAGATGCTGAGATTAACGTGGTGTGGGTGAATATTTCTTCTCTCCGTAAGAAATTAGCAAGCATCGAGGCGAACGTGACGATTAAATCTGCGCGTGGTTTAGGCTATCAATTGATGGTCGAAGCGTAATCTTTATGATTTTAGAAAAGAAGAGGAGTTTGCATGTTTAAACAACTTCAAAAAAGCTTTGTGAAAAGTGCGATGCTGTCTTTTACGGCAGTGCTGCTGGTTGTGCTGGTGGCGGTTAACGTCGTGAACTATCGCCAAACCGTCGACCAAGTAGATCGCTTGGGGACAATGCTTGTTAATAATGATGGAACTTTTCCGGATGCACCGGATGATAAAGGTCCTAAAGAATATCCTGAACACGGGATGCCTAAAGGGATGGAGTTTCGTAAAGATGACCAGATGGCAACGCGCTATGCAGTCGTAAGAGTCGTAAATGATACAGTCCAATCTGTCGATCGAACTCACTTAGTATCACTCGATGAGGCGGCACTAAAAGAGTTAGGGCTACGCATTGCTCAAGGAACAGCCACAAAAGGATGGGAAGGAAGCCTTCGTTATCAAGTGGCTAAGACGGATGCTGGAACAATGGTTGTCCTTGTGGATGCCAATAGAGAAACGCAACAAGTATCGAGATTAATGATGGTAACGGGAGCGGTCTTTGTTCTCTGCCTAGCAGTAGTGTATGTGCTTGTTCGTCTCGTGTCTAAACGTGCGATTCGTCCATTTGTCGAAAACGTGGAGCGTCAGCAACAATTTATCGCCAATGCCAGTCATGAGATTAAGACACCGTTAGCGGTCCTTTCAGCCAATACGGATTTACTCGCAATGATGGGTACAGAAGCTAAATTTGTCGATAGTAACAAACGCCAAATTAAGCGTCTGAACTCTCTTGTAGAACAGATGTTAATTCTTTCAAGATACGATGAAGGAGAGGCGGCAGCTACGAAAGAGGAAGTCGATTTAGTGGCTGTTACGAAAGCAATTGTTGAAGAGATTTTACCAGTCTTAAACGAAAAAGGACTCCAGGTAGAATTTACTGGCGAGGCACAAACGATTGTCACAACGAATAAGAGTGCGATGACGGAATTGATTCGAATCTTACTCGATAACGCGATGAAGTATACGGTTGGCGAACCGGTAATTACTGTTGAGGCGAAACGCAATCAATTAGCTATCGGAAATGAAACAGAGCCGATGACAAAAGAGCAAGTCAGTCAGATTTTTGATCGCTTCTACCGCGTAGATAGCTCAAGAAATCGTACGACAGGCGGTAGCGGACTGGGGCTTTCCATCGCTCAAAAAATTGCTGAAACAAACGATGTTCAGTTAACGGCAGAACTCACAAGTGCTACTCAAATTCGCTTTGTGATTGCAGCAAGATAAATAAAAAAAGTTCTTATGTCTTTTCGCTATAATAGTGAACATAAGAACTTTTTTTGTGGATTTCATTATATTTTCTTTATGGTATAATGATGTTAAATAAAAAGTTTTATATAGGATGGTAGAAATACAAAATAAAGGGGAATGACAGATGAAAAAAATATTGATGGCAGTATTATCGGTATTCCTGTTGGTTGGATGTTCAAAACCAAAATCAACAGAATCAACAGAGAATACAACAAAAGCAGAAGTAGCTGAGCAAAAATCAAAAGAATCTTCAGAAAAGAAAGATTCATCAGAGACAACGCAGTCTGAGAATGGGCTTGATGAATTTGGATTGCCAATCTTAACAGGGAAAGTAAAAGAACTGCTAAATGATGCAAAACTATTTCCTTTGTTTAATCAAAAAGAGTATGAAACTATTAATATGAGTGGTGCTATTAATGAACTGGAGGACGAGAAAAGAATAACAGACTTTATCGTTAAGACAAAAGTACCTACTAATTATTTGTTGCATGTATATTTTGACGGTAAAATTGATGTTGGAGATGGCTATCTTCGGGTAAATACATTCACGCCAACTGATATTATTGAAGATAAAAGTAAAACAACAACTACTGAACAAATTCTTAAATCAGATGTATACGAGATTAGCACGAAACATGTTTTCGATGAAAATCATAAAGTGAGTGATCAACTCGATATTAATATAGAATACCAAATCAGAAAAGATGGTCAAACCTACTTACAGTGGTTAAATTATGAAAAACTAAATTTTCTTGAAGGAAATTATAAAGGCTATAGATATTTTGTGCATACGGATGCGTTTGATAAAGTGCGAAAAGATTCTAGTGTTACCGTAGATGTATTTACTGACGATAATCAAATGGTAACTATTTGGTATATATCACCATTTTTCGATTTTGGAAAATTTAACAAAGAGGACTTAACGGTTTTTGCTGAGAAGATCTTTGAATTCGTTGATATTGAAAAGAAATAAACGAATAACTGTCAATAAAAATTAAAAATAGACGTTGGAATATCATTCCAGCGTCTTTTTTTCGTCCGAAATTATCATATATGGTAATTTGTACTGACCCCAAAAAGTTAGACAATTAATTTAAGTAAAGGATTTAGTT
>CALCML010000189.1 GCA_937967765.1 uncultured Carnobacterium sp. | reverse complement strand
CTCGCTTTGGAATCGATACACCACAAGTATTATTCTTTCTATATACATAAACCGCGTTCGAACCATCTTTCAAGTCGGCCTCAGTTGGTTTCCCTTGTTTAATTTCTTTTCTTATATTCTCAGTTGTTTTGTCATAATCTACATAGTGCACTGTCGCAGCATCGGCAGTCAAAGATACAGTCACACCCATCGTAAAAGTTAATAAAGTTGCTACCAATACTTTAACTAATTTTTTCAAACTATGCATTCCTCCTTTTTTATCTTAACAGCCCATTATTTTACTGTATCTATTTTTAGATTGCAAAAATATAACAATAAATTTCTATTAATTTTTATCACCTAAGTTTTTTTAATAAGCATACTTTCTTTCCTTAGCATTCAGTTATCCATTCTCATAAAACAATATTTACTGTATTATCCTTAAACATGTAACAGCATTGATATGTACCCGTTTTACTGAACAAATCAGTGAAGGGAGGTACATATCAATGCTGCGTCTTTCTTCTTTCTATTTTCCCTCCTTCAATTGGAGTTTTCTCATTTTTTAGAATGACATTCTCCAATCTTAGTTACTCATTTTCGGTCTGAAAGCGTTCTAGTTCTGTCATCTCTTCTGGTTTTTTTGGTCTACATCCCAGTTTAGGCACTCTCCCTTTTACTTTCTCAACAATAGTATACTTTTTTCTTGTATTGTGCGAGCCAGCTACAAATCAGACTATAACTTTGAAGAGCATATTCAAGCGAAACTCTATTTTGAGAACATACCTCGAGTAAGACTTTATCAATCATTTCCTGTTTCTATACTGGAGATCAACAATTATTTTTCCCTTTTTTCTATTTCTAAACCATATCAATCAATTTGATCATGTAGGCAAGATTTCTCGCATCTACACCGAATATATCTGAAAGTCGTGACTAGCTAAATCCTTGTTTTCTGAGTTCATAGATTTGAACTTTATCCTCAAAAGTTAAATTCATAATAAAAGCACCCCAAAAGTTAGATTTTCTGTCTAATTTTTGGGGTGCACTTCGGGTTTATCCATTAAAGGAGGTATTTATCATTTTCCCTAGTCTTAGTTGTATGTGCTTAGTCACGTTCGACCCACTTGCGTCCATCACGTTCAATTAAATCGTAACCTGCTTGTGGTCCTTTGCTACCAGCAGCGTAGTTTGGAAACTCAGCCGCAATTTCACTATCCCATGTTTGTCGAATACTGTCTACAAATTTCCAAGAAGCAGCTACTTCTTCCCAATGCGTGAAGTTTGTCATGTCGCCTTCGATACAGTCGAGAATTAAGCGCTCATACGCTTCTGGACTACTCATTACGAAGTTCTCATCAAAGATTTTCTCCAAGTGACTTGTTTGAAGCGCGATGGTATTTCCAACGGCTTTCGAATTAATCACGAAGCAGAATCCTTCTCGAGGTGTGATATGAATAGAGATACGGTTTGATGGACAACCATCGATACCACAGAATAATGGTGAGTTTGCTTCTTTAAAAACAACATCAATAATCGTTTCTTTAGACTTCAAACTCTTACCTGTACGAACATAGAAAGGCACGCCTTCCCAACGTTCATTATCGATAAATACTTTACCAGCGACATATGTTTCCATATTGGAATCATCTGCCACATTGGCATCTTCACGATAGCCAGGTTTTAATCCGTCTACAGAAGGTCCATATTGCCCACGCACGAAGTTTTCGTTCACTTCTTCGGCTGTTGTATAAGGGCGAAGTTGTTCTAATACTTTAATCTTGTTTTTACGAACATCTCCAAATGAAACTGGCGGTTCCATCGCCACTAGAGCAAGAATTTGTAAAATATGGTTTTGAACCATATCACGTAAAGCACCACTAGTATCATAGTAGCCTCCACGTTCTTCCACGCTTACTTGTTCTAAGAGTGAGATTTGAATATGGTCGATATTCTCTTTGTTCCACAACGCTTCGAATACACGATTCGCAAAACGAACTGCAGAAATGTTTTGAATCATCTCTTTCCCTAGATAGTGGTCGATACGATAGATTTGTTTTTCTTCGAATGATTGACGAAGTTGATTGTTTAATTCTTCTGCAGAAGCGTAATCTTTCCCGAATGGTTTCTCGATGATAAGTCGGTTATAGCCATTCTCAGTAATTAAGCCTTCTGCCTTTAAATGCTCTGTAATCGTTCCAAAGAAAGTTGGTGCCATCGCTAAATAGAAAACGCGATTGCCTTCGATTTGATACTTGTCATCTAACTCTTCTGAAAGTTCTTTTAATACGACATAATGATGTGTGTCAGTAACGTTATGAGGTTGATAGTAAAAATGAGAAAGGAATTGGTTTAATTCTTCTTCTGACTTCACTAATGACTGAACGGATTGTTTTACAACATCTCTGAAATACTCGTTAGTCCACTCTCTACGTGCTGTCCCAATCACTGCGAAATGATTTTTGATAAATCCTTTTTGGAATAAACGGAATAACGCTGGATAAAGCTTACGGTGAGCTAAATCGCCTGTTGCTCCAAACAGTGTAATGAGTACATTTTGTTCGCGCATGAGTTGTCCTCCTTGAATAAAATACGCAAGCAAATCGCCTGCAATTAATAAAATACTACTTTTCTAGTGTAAGTTATAAGTGTAGAAATGTAAACTATAAAACGCTCCCTTTCCAAAGAAAAGGAGCGTCGTTTTTTAGCCAATCTCATTTGCATCTGTAATTTCAGATGTCTTATCTGAATTGATTGGAATCGTCTTTTGTTCTGTTGTAGGCTCGGCCGTCGTTGATTCAGCGGTTGTTTCCTGTGTTGTCTGCTCTTGAGTAGTTTCCTCAACAGTTGTTGTTTCTGTTGTAGAAGTAGTTGTCGTTGTGGTTGTAGTTGTAGTCGTTACACCATTAGGTAACCATCTACCTTCCCCATCGACTTTATAACCATCAGGAGTTGTTCCGTTGCGAAGCATTGCACCACTTGCTTTGAAGTAATACCATTCGCCTTTTTCTTGAATCCAACCCACTTGCATTTCTCCGACTTTGTTAAAGTAATAGTTGTCGCCAGAAACTTCATGCATTCCTGTAACCATTTTTCCAGTTTCAATGTCTAAGAAGTACCATTTACCAGTGTACTTGAACCAGCCCGTTTCCATTGCGCCAGAAGCTTTATGGTAGTACCAATCTTTTCCGTCAAATACCCAACCAGTTTCCATAGCACCACTTCCATTGAAACTATAGTGGATACCGTCAATTTCTTGTCTACCAGTTACCATAGCGCCATCTTTATAATCTAAGTAGTACCATTTACCGGCATCTTTAATCCAGCCTTTTTTCATTTCACCGCTTGCTGCGTAATAGTACCATTTACCTTCTGTTTGTTTCCAACCAGTTTCCATGGCCCCACTATCCTTGAAGCTATATTTTTGACCATCGATTTCTTTGACGCCTGTGACCATCACTCCGTCTTTTTGATCTAGGTAATACCATTTACCGGCATCTTTAATCCAGCCTTTTTTCATTTCGCCGCTTGCTGCGTAATAGTACCATTTATCGTCTGCAGTTTCCCATCCTGTCACCATAATACCGCCATCATTGAAGCGATATTGTACACCATCGATTTTCTTCAAACCAGTAGCCATTTCACCAGTTTTGGGATCAAGATAGTACCATTTACCGGTATCTTTAAGCCAACCATGCCTCATTTCTCCTGAAGCGCTAAAGTAATACCATTTTTGAAGGTTACTCTGCCATTCGGTTCCCATCTCGCCACTTTCATTGAAATAGTAGATTTTTCCATCAATTTTTTTAAATCCAAGAGTCATATTTTTATTTTCATCGAGGTAGTACCATTTATTCCCGATTTTATTCCAAGATAATGCTTTTCCTTCAACTGAAAGTGCACCCGTACTATCAAAGTATAGAGAGACTCCATTCACGACTCTTGACCCAGTTTGCATAATTCCATTTTTGTCGAAGTAGTATGTTTTTCCGCTAATGTTTGCTAGTCTGGATTCTAAACGGTAACCCCTCTCATCAACATAATACCAATTATCGTTAAATTGGAGCCATTTAGTGGTTTG
>CALCML010000188.1 GCA_937967765.1 uncultured Carnobacterium sp. | reverse complement strand
TTGGTTCTCTTCCAAAAGCCCTTCGTGAATTAGGCGTAGATGCACGTGTTATTTTACCTTTGTATTCTAGTATTGACCGCGAACGTTTTGGCTTAAAATACAAAGCATACCAATTTGTTGATTTAGGTTGGAGACATTCGTATTGTGGAATTTTCGAGACTGAAGTGGACGGAGTTCCTTGTTATTTTGTAGATAATGAACAATATTTTAATCGTGACAGTATTTATGGTCAAGCAGATGATGGAGAACGTTTTGCTTTCTTCTCAAAAGCAGCTCTTGAAATCCTACCAGCTCTTGATTTTAAACCAGATGTTGTGAATGTAAACGACTGGCATACAGCACTTTCTGTCATTTACTTAGACGTGTTGAAGAGTCGTGAAGCAGAATTCTATAAGGATATGAAGAGTGTGCTTTCGATTCATAATATTGAATTCCAAGGTCGATTCAACCCATATGAAATGGGAAATCTATTTGGATTAGAAAATAAATATTTTGACGCTCTCATTTACAATGGAGACGTGAACTTACTAAAAGGTGCGATTCAATTAGCGGACCGCGTGAATACAGTAAGTGAAACATATGCTCGTGAAATCTTGGACCCTTATTTCTCATATGGACTCGACAAGATTTTAACTGTTGAACAAGGAAAATTAAGAGGAATCTTAAACGGAATTGATGTGGATAAATTCAATCCAAAAACAGATCCAATGATTCCTGTAAATTACGACTTAAAAACATTTGAAGATAAGGTTCAAAATAAATTAGCATTTCAAAAAGAGATGGACTTAGAAGTGAATGCCGATATTCCTTTAATTGGAATGGTAACACGACTTACTCATCAAAAAGGAATTGACTTAATCTTACAAGCAAGCGAAGAAATTCTTAAAACAGGTGCACAATTAGTCATTCTAGGGACAGGGGATGCACATTACGAGAGTGCCTTACGTTCACTAGAACATTATAGACATGACCGTGTACGCAGTATTTTGTTATTCTCTAATGAAATGTCTGCAAAGATCTATGCGGCAAGTGATTTATTCTTAATGCCTTCTAAAACAGAGCCATGCGGATTATCACAACTGATTTCAATGCGCTACGGAACAGTTCCTGTTGTTCACCGTGTTGGGGGATTGCGTGATACGGTTATTCCATTTACAGGCGTTGAAGGAAATGGATTTACATTCGAAAGCTTCCAAGCTGGCGATATGATGGATGCGATTTATCGCGCTGTGACATGCTTCTATCAATCACCTGATGAATGGAAACAAATTATCAAGAACAATTTACAAAAAGATGTAAGTTGGGAACAGTCCGCTAAGAAATATTTAGACTTATACCATGAAGTGGTATAAAAAATAAGAAGGAGGCTCTTAAATGGTCGAAAAAAGTTTAACAAGTCGTGTTGAAACTTCATTAAAGAATCAATTTGGTGTAACCATCTCAAATGCAAGTAAGAGACAAGTATACGAAGCGATGATGAGATCTGTTCGTGATATTTTAATGGAAAAGAAATTCAGCTTTGAACAAACATTAAAACAAACTCGTCAAAAACGTGCGTACTATATGTCAATGGAATTCCTAGTAGGACGTACACTTCGCAATAACTTATTCAATTTAGGCATTGAAAAGGAAGCAAAAGAATTCTTAAGTGAAAACAATTTTTCACTCGATGAAATTTACAATATGGAACCAGATCCAGGCCTAGGAAATGGTGGTTTGGGTCGTCTTGCGGCTTGTTACTTAGATGCTTTAACAAGTAATGAATATCCAGTAACAGGATTCTCAATTCTATACGAATACGGTATTTTCAAACAAGTCATCACAAATGGATGGCAACAAGAATTCCCAGATCAATGGTTAGACCTTGGTAAATATGGATTAGTGTATCGTAATGATGAAGAAGTAGAAGTGCGTTTTGGTGGAGAATTAGAGCAAGTGATGACAGAAACTGGCTTAAAAGTTAACCACAAAAACTATACTTCGATTCAAGCGGAACCATA
>CALCML010000187.1 GCA_937967765.1 uncultured Carnobacterium sp. | reverse complement strand
ACGTCATAATTTTTAGAGAAATTTGATTTTTTAAGGCATTTAAGTTCGCTTCAACACCGCCTGTAGTGCTAATTGTGACCGGAGTGCTTTGACGATCGACGTCACCGCTTTGGCCTAATTTTGTTTTGGCAGCAGGGTTTACAGCCACGCTAAATGGATTTACAAAATAGAAGCCAGGTTCTTTAATGCTTCCTGTGTACTCACCAAAGAGCGTCAAAACAATCGCTTCTTGAGGTTTAACAACTTTTAGGCCTCCAAAAAGGACAAGACTGCTGATAAATACTAGAATGCTGAGAAGAATACAAACCACTTGTAGGCCACCCTTTGTAATCAAAGCAATTGAGGAAATAAAGCCTACAACTGAAAGGATTAATAGGAGTAAAATGCTAAATAACGCAGCAAAACCGTTAGACTTTGTTTTTAAAATTTTTTCGTTCATAAAAAAGACTTCTTTGTCTATTTGATATCTAAATGATATCACTACGAAATCTGAAAAGCAATATAATAAGACTGATAGAAAAAGTTATTAGATTCACAAAAAGTTGTAAAGAGTAATTATTTATGGTATCATCTAACCAAAGCGGGAGGAAGAACAATGAATTCAAATAAAAAGAGAAATTTAATTCGTAAACTTGTGGGACTTACAGCTTCGATGGCTATCGCGAGTGTATTTGCACCATCAACGCCATCAATTACACAAGTTGTATTTGCTGAAGAGGCGCCTGCAGTAACTTATAAAGTAAAATATAAATTTATAAGTAATACACCTGGAAAAGAATTACCTCAAAGAGTATTGGATGTATTACCTGGAGACGAAGAGTATCCTGTAGGTAGTTTAGTTCAACCAACAACTGAATTTAAAAAAGTAGTTGGTGAGGGAATACCACGCCAAGTTGTTGAAGGAGAAGGGTATTGGGTTTTCCAAGGGTTCGATTCAGATGCTAGAACAATCAAAAACGGGGATGTAGTATTTACAGGTAAATGGAAGTGGTTTGATTATATTGATTATTCATATGTAGTTGGTGGACCAGTATTTGTTCCTTTGCCAGAATCAATGAAAAATGAAGCAGCCAAACTTAAAACAACGCGTATTTCTTATGCGGATTTTGAAAATCATGTTGACATTCCTGAAAACTTAAAAATTATTCAGAAACTAATGAACTGGAATGAAGCTACTGGTAAGTACGAACCAATCATTGTGAAAGATGAAGATGCGCAATGGGAATACCATCCGAAACCTGACCCGGCAGGAGACGGGTTGCGGGTAGAGTTAGATTACAATAAGAATTCGAAATTCCGCTATGACTTCCCAAAAGTTCAAGAATTTCTTAATCTTTATTGGCAACCAATACCTCGTAACGTGGAATATGAATTTGTTAGTGGAACAAAAGGCAAAGAGATTGACGGAGTATTAGATCACTTAAAACCGTTTCACAAAGGAACTTACTACTATTATTATAGAAATCTAAAAGAGTATAGTGAAACGAAGATTGTTGCTGAGCAACCAAAGCAAACTACTTTTTACGATTCTACCAAAAAAGGAACGTGGACATTCGTTTCATATGATGTAACAGAAAAACTTCTTAGTGAGTGGGATCTTAATGGATGGAATTTAAAATTCACTGGTACATGGACGTTTGTTGCTGACGAAGAACCAGCGCCAGAAGAATCAACAGAAGAACAAAGCAATCAAACGGAATCAACTGATGAAAAATTAGAAACAACAGAAGTTCCAACGACTCAAAAGGAAGCAAATGTAGAACAACCAGAATCAACAGAAGTGCAGACTTCGGAGAAAGTAACAGAAGCAGAACTACCAAATACAGGGACAACAGGAGTCCTAACAACAGTTATAGTGGGAGTTTGTATAGCTTTGAGTGGGTTCGGATTATTTGTTCAAGGTCGTCGTAAAGAAGGCTAATGGATTCTCTTAGTGCGAATTACAATAGAAATAAAACCCCCTTCTAAGTAATAATCTTAGAAGGGGGTTTACTTTTTTTAGTGATGCTATCAGTAACTTTGCTATACACCACATTAAGATTATCTCGAATCCTTTTCAAGTTACTATAAAACAAGTAATAAGATAAACGTTACAATCGCTAGTCCACCTTGTTTCCAGATGATGCTGATTTGGCTAGTAAGTCCGCCGTATACTGCTACGGCGATGATATTGAACAGTAAGAATCCAACCAATTCTTTAGAACCAACGATTAATCCAAATACTAATCCCACGGCAATCATCAAGTTATAGACACCTTGATTTTTAAAGAGCGTTGTAATATTGGCATTCTTCAATGTTTCAACACTCATATTGAAGACGCGGCTTGTGGCTTCTGAAGTCGTTTGGAGTGTTTCCAAGTAGAAAATATACACGAATTCCAGTGCGACAAGAGCCGTTAAAATCGTAATAATGATAGACATTTGTCTTCCTCCTTTTTATTGAACAGAGAAGAGTATACTCTGCTTTTTTAATGGAAGCGAACGATAAGTCTTCAAAGCCCGAAACATTGACGGAGTGCACTCAATATGCTATTCTATCCATTGTATAAAAAAGAATCACTACGATTTAGAAAGGAGAAAGGCATGAGTTATATTTCAGTAGAACATCTTTCTTTCTCATATGAACAAGAGACAGTACTTGAAGATATTAGCTTTACAGTGGAACCAGGTCAGTTTGTGATTTTGACTGGGGAAAACGGAGCAGCGAAGTCTACTTTAGTAAAAAATATATTAGGACTCTTAACACCAAAGAGTGGGAAAGCTACTATTGCAAAGAAAAATAGCAATGGCGAGAAGTTATCGATTGGATACGCTCCGCAACAGATTTCTTCTTTTAATGTAGGGTTCCCATCAAATGTGTATGAACTTGTGGCGTCCGGTCGTTACCAACAAGGTCGCTGGTTCAAAAAATTAAATGCAGAAGATCATGAACATATCGAACGCTCTCTCAAATCCGTTGGGATGTGGGACGAGCGTCATAAACGAATCGGAGATTTATCAGGAGGGCAAAAACAACGAATCTGTTTAGCAAGAATTTTTGCGACAGACCCTGATTTATTCGTCCTCGATGAACCAACTGCTGGTATGGATAAGGCTTCTAGAGAACGATTCTATCATCTATTACACCATGCTTGCGCTCATCATGGGAAAGCCATTTTAATGGTCACTCATGAGGAAGAAGCGCTTGAACAATACGTGGATAAACATATCCATCTGCAACGAAAGGAGGATTCTCCATGGAGATGTTTTTCTATGGTTTCATGCAAAGAGCATTCATCTCAGGAATAGCGATGGCTTTTATCACGCCGATTCTTGGATTGTTCTTAATTCTTAGAAGACAGTCGCTGATGGCCGACACCTTGTCGCACGTGTCCCTTGTTGGGGTAGCGCTAGGATTTCTTTTGGGGATGAATCCAACACTCACAACGCTGATTGTGGTAATTATCGCAGCAGTTTTCATCGAAGCGATTGGAAAATACTTTAGAGGATATTCTGAAATTACCGTTGCGATTCTAATGTCGGGAGGAATGGCGATTGCCCTCATCCTGATGAATATGCAAAAAGGACGTTCAACGCTAAGTGTGGACCAGTTCTTATTCGGGTCAATCGTGACGATTACAAATGAGCAAATGTGGATTATGATTCTACTTGCAGTTGTCGTGGTGGGATTATACGTAATTTTCCGTAAACCACTATATGTATTGTCCTTTGATGAAGATACAGCGATGACAGCGGGATTACCCGTCCGCTTAATGACGAACCTTTTTACGATTATCACAGGGGTTGTGATTGCAGTGATGATGCCAATCGCAGGTTCACTTTTAGTATCAGCCGTTATTGTACTGCCAGCGTCGATTGCGCTTCGAGTGAGCAGTAAGTTTAATGGCGTGATTATCGGCGGAATTATCATCAGTCTGATTGGATTCTTTGCAGGACTTTCTGCTTCCTATATTTACGAAGCACCTCCGGGAGCCGCGATTACATGTGTGTTCCTTGTGATTTTATTTATCTCATTTATCGTGAGTGCCTTCCGTAAAAAAGCATAATGAACAAAGCTTACCATTTATTTGGTAGGCTTTTTTTATTTCTTGAATTGAATGGGAAAAGGGTTTATACTAAGCGATAACCAGTGGTTAGTATTAGAATATGAGGTGTTAAAATGAATCAATTCATTTATCGTTTAATTTCAAAAAGAAAGAGAATCAGTCCACATATTGAAAAGTTTGAGTTTGATATTGGGATATTCATTGTTAGTATTTGGGTTGTTGAAAAGGATAACCAATACTTCTTAATTGATAGTGGGCTAGCTAAATTTTTACCACGAATGGCAGAGTATGTTGTTCGTAATTTTTATGATAAGGAAAGAGTTGCTGGAGTATTTTTAACGCATGGACATTCTGACCATATTGGAGGAATTCCAAGATTAAAAACACTATTACCTATTCTTCCTATTGTTATCGATAGCAGAGAAATTCCTTTTGTCTCAGGAGAAAACCCATATCCTGGTCGAGAAAAGCTAGAGCCTATCACTTTTGAAAAGCAGGATTTCATTGAACTAGGAACTTCCGAATCAAATGAGTTGTTAGAACAGGCTGGACTCAAAGCAATTTATTCACCAGGGCACTCACCAGGACATACCTGTTATTATCATGCAGAGGACAATCTATTAATTGGCGGAGATCTTCTCACGACGAACAGAGCTGGAGTGTTAAGCGCACCAATGAAAGAATATACAGCAGATATGCCAAAAGCTTTAGAAACAGCTCATTCCGTATTAAAAGAATATAGTCAAGCTATACTTTCTGTTGCTCATGGTGGAGAAGTGAAGAATGCATTGCTAGAAATGGAGAAAAGTGAATGGTTTCAGAACAGTTAACAAGAGATAGAATCTTAGAAGCGGCAAGTAGCCTTTTTGCAGAAAAATCTTTTCAGGAGGTTGGGATTCGAGAAATTGCCAAACGTGCAGGATGCTCTCATACAACCATTTATCTTTATTTTAAAAATAAGGATGAAATTCTGTTTGAAGTGGCCAGTGCTCCACTAGAAAAGCTATATCAAACGTCATTAGAAATCTATCAATCGAGCGAGAGCGTAGAAAATAGATTGTTAGAGGTATGTCATCACTTCATACGCTTTGGGTTTCAATATGCAAGCTCTAACCAGCTTTTATTCATTGTTGAAGGAGAAGAAGTTGATTTACCCGAATTCACAAAACCAATTAATCAGTTAAGAATGAAGAGTTTCAACATACTAAAATCTTTAATGCAAGCAGTCTTACCTCACTCAATCAGTGAAGAGAAATTATTCAATATCGTCCGCGGAACTTATTTGTTTTTACAAGGAATGGTGATTAACTACGCTTCTGGGGATTGTGAATATAACGAAAGATTGCAGACAATTGTTACAGATTACTTAACCTTCACATTATTGGATCGAAAGAATCTGTAAAAAATAACTATTTTTGGAGGACAAGCATGTGATTATACAGGCGTTATCGAGTATGGTGACGATACTTGCGGTTATCGCGCTCGGCTATCTCTTGCAGGCCAAGGGATGGTTTAAGGAAGGATTCAGTAAGAGCATTGCGGATTTGATTTTGAAAATTGCTTTGCCAGCGTCCATCTTTGTTTCGGTATTAAAATTTATAACAAGAGAGCAACTTGTGAGTTTCTTTGGAATTAGTCTTTATCCACTGATCACCGTTATTTTAGGTTATCTTGTGGCATGGGGCGCTGTTGTCTTATTTAAAGTTCCAGTTGGCAGACGGGGGACTATGCTCAACACATTCGTTAATGCGAACACAGTGTTTATGGGGCTGCCGCTCAACCTCTCTCTTTTTGGAGAAGAAGCGATGCCGTATTTCCTGGTCTACTACGTGATTAATACGTTGTCTATTTTTACCGTAGGAATGTACTTTGTATCCATTGACCGTCCCGATGGAAATAAAAATAAAGGAATCCAGTGGAAGAGTCTTTTTTCACCTCCGCTGATTGCATTCTTAGTGGCGTTAGCGATTGTGGCACTTGGGATTCCAATTCCAACGTTTGCACAAAATTCGATTAACAAGGTGGGGAGTTTAGTAACTCCATTGTCTCTCATGTATATTGGGATCAATCTCCAGCAAAGTGGTCTTGGCACCATTCGTTTGGACCGTGATACGGTGATTGCTTTAGCAGGGAGATTCTTTATTTTCCCACTCTTAATGGTAGTTATTCTACTCATCGGTGGAACGGATAATACTTTATTAAAAGAAACATTTATTATTCAGTCGACTATTCCAACGCTTGTGATTATGCCAATCTTGGCAGCGGAAGCCGGTGGGGATGTGGATTTTGCGACGAATATGGTCACCATGACAACCATTGCTTACTTAGCAGTATTGCCATTGTGGTCCTTATTCTTATTTTTCATTTAGCAAAATTATCATATATGATAATTTTTCAAGCACACAAAAAGCGAAGAACCAATTTGGCTCTTCGCTTTATTTCATTTTATCTTATAAAAATTCATGAGTATCAAAGAAGTTTCCTAATTCTGCTTTGATTGTTTGTGCTTCAGTATCAATCT
>CALCML010000186.1 GCA_937967765.1 uncultured Carnobacterium sp. | reverse complement strand
CCTTGGCTGATTTGTCCGCGCATTTTACGTGGTTTCAAGTTCGCTACGATGACGACTTTCTTACCAACGAACACGCTAGGATCTGGATACCATTCTGCGATACCAGAAAGGATTTGACGGTGACCGCCAGCATCTCCAGCGTCTAAGCGGAATTGAAGCAATTTGTCTGCCCCTTCCACTGGTCCGCATTCGATAACTTCTGCGACTTTCAATTCAATCTTGTCGAAGTCGTCGTATTTGATGCTTTCTTTTTCGCTTGAAAGTTCCACTTCTTCTGGGTTCCAGTCCGTGTTTTCTTCTTCAGCTGGCGCTCCACCCATTTTTGCTTGGATGTAAGCTACTTCTTCTTCAACGTCTAAACGTGGGAAGATTGGTTGTCCTTTTTCAACCACTTTCGTTCCTTCAGGAATCACGCCGAATGTGTGTAATGAAGGGTAATCCATTAACGCGCTATCTGTAATTCCTAATTGTGCCAAGATTTGTCTTGGAGTTTCTGTCAAGAATGGTTGTAAGGCAACAGCAATGATACGTAAGCTTTCTGCTAAGTAGTTCATTGTACGTGCTAATTCTTCTTGGCGCGCTTCGTCTTTCACAGCTGCCCATGGAGTTGTTTCGTCGATATATTTATTTGTACGAGAAACGAATTTCCAGATTGCAGCAAGAGCCACTGAGAATTGCATGTTTTCCATTGCTTCTTCTACTTCCACGATCATCGCTTTAGAAGCATCGACTAATTCTTGGTCAAATGTTGAAACAGGTGCAGTGTATGCAGGAATTGTTCCATCGAAATACTTATTAATCATCGCAACAGTACGGTTTAATAAGTTTCCTAAGTCATTGGCTAAGTCATAGTTAATACGTTCTACGAATGATTCTGGAGTGAAGATTCCATCAGAACCAAATGGCACTTCACGTAATAAGTAGTAACGAAGTGCATCTAATCCGTAACGTTCAATTAATGTGTTAGGGTCTACCACGTTCCCTTTCGATTTAGACATTTTACCGTCTTTCATCAATAACCAGCCGTGTGCGAAGATTTTCTTCGGTAATGGTAAATCTAATGCCATTAACATAATTGGCCAGTAAATCGTATGGAAACGAACGATTTCTTTTCCGATAAAATGAACATCTGCAGGCCAGTAGCGGTTGAATAATGTTTCGTCGTCGCTACCATATCCTAGTGCTGTGATGTAGTTTGATAACGCATCAATCCATACGTAAATCACGTGTTTTGGATCGTTTGGAACTGGAATTCCCCAGTCAAATGATGTACGTGAAACGGCTAAGTCTTCTAAACCTGGTTTGATGAAGTTATTAATCATTTCGTTTTTACGAGATTCTGGTTGGATGAAATCTGGATGTTCTTCGTAGTATTGCAATAAGCGGTCCGCGTATTTGCTCATTCTGAAGAAGTAAGATTCTTCTTTAACAAGCTCTACTTCGTGTCCACTTGGCGCAACCCCACCAATCATATTTCCTTCAGCATCTCGGTAAACTTCGACTAATTGAGACTCAGTGAAGTACTCTTCGTCCGATACTGAATACCAACCTTCGTATTCGCCAAGGTAAATGTCGCCATTGTCCACTAATTTTTGGAAAATCTTTTGAACGGCTTTTGTATGGCGTGGTTGAGTTGTACGAATGAAGTCATCATAAGAGATATCTAGCTTTTTCCAAAGGTCTTGAATACCGAAAATGATCTTATCGACGAATTCAATTTCAGAAACGCCTGCTTCTTTCGCTTTTTCTTGGATTTTTTGTCCGTGTTCATCTGTTCCTGTTAAGAAGTAAGTATCAAAGCCTTGTAGTTTTTTATAGCGAATCATTGCATCGCTGGCTACAGTTGTATAGGCATGACCAATGTGTAAGTTGCCACTTGGATAGTAAATCGGTGTGGTTAAGTAAAATGTTTTCTTGTCTTCAGCCATGTTGGGCTAAGCCTCCTTGAAATTGTTTAAAGATAGGCATAGTATACCATACCTACGCAAAAAATACGAGAAGTGAAAACTAACTGAAACCATTGTGGAGGGTGTGACTTGGGTGAAATATTATGTGCTGAAATTCAGTTTGGCTTTCTGGACATTGGTTAGTGCTGATGATTTCTTAGAATCCTTGCGGATTCTTTTTATAATCGCTGTTACGGGGGCACCGGTGCAAGCCTGTAGTCTTGCACCTTCGAAGCTTCAAACGCGGAGTACGGGATTTACCCCTACTCCGCGTAGGCACAGTGGTTGAATGGAATGAGCTTCACTGTATCCAGCTTGCTCATCCCTATTCAACTTTGTGGGGGAAAGAAAACGAAATACTCTAAATACAATAATGTATTTAGAGTATTTCTGTCTTTCTCCCTCACATTCGATGCGATTTCCCGTTACTGCGATTATAAAATCCGCAAGCTTCTTCGAAATCATCTACGTAACAAGCTGGAAATCCAACTGAATTCGGTGTTTTTTTACCGCTCCACAATGGTTTTAGTTTTGCTTCTTGTAATTTTTGCGTGCATGGATACTTTGAATAATTTCAGGAGGCGGGCCCGCTGGAGACAAGGAAACTTTAAGGGGAAATAGAAAAAAAGAGAAGGTGGGGAGACCTTCTCTTAGAATGGAGATAACGGAGTTTATTTATTTCTTCTTACGGTTGAGAATCGCGTTTAGGACAACGGCAAGGATGCTGGCCATAACGATTCCGTTTTTGAAGAACATGCTAAATTCTGTTGGGAGGCTATTGAATAAATTACTATTATTAAAGCCGACGCCGACAGCGATTGAAACGGCTGCGATTAAGAAGTTGTGTTCGTTATTTGCAAAATCCACACGAGCAAGCATCTGCATCCCTTGAAGAGATACGAATCCGAACATCACAATCATCGCTCCACCAATGACTGGATCAGGAATGATTTGTGCTAAGGCGCCAAATTTTGGAAGAAGTCCTAATAATAGAAGAAAGCCTGCTGCGTAGTAGATTGGAAGACGTGTTTTGATGCCGGACATTTTCACTAAGCCCACGTTTTGAGAGAAGCCTGTGTATGGGAAAGTATTAAAAATACCACCAAGTAACACGGCCAATCCTTCTGCACGGTAACCGTTACGAAGACGCGTTTCATTGATTGGATCATTCGTAATATCAGAAAGCGCTAAGTACACCCCTGTCGACTCTACCATGGAAACCATCGCGATAACACACATCATGAAAATCGAAGTGAACTCAAATGTTGGCATTCCAAAGTAAAACGGTGTTGGAACGTGTAAGATTGGTGCTTTGACTACTGGAGCAAAGTCTACTAAGCCCATAACTGCAGCAAGAGTTGTACCGATAACTAATCCGATTAAAATCGAAATGGATTTTACGAACCCTTTTGTAAAGATGTTGATGAGTAAAATAATGGCAACTGTAACGAGCGACAAGGTCAGGCTACCAGCTGTTGGGTCTGAAACATTACCACCCATATTTCCAATAGCAACCGGAATGAGCGTCAAACCGATTGTCGTAATCACAGATCCAGTAACGATGGCTGGGAAGAATTTTGCCAGTTTCGAGAAGACGCCAGAGATGAGAACGACGAAAATCCCGGACGCAATCAGTGCTCCGAACATCGCTCCACTACCATGGTTTTGACCGATGATCGTCAGCGGCGCCACCGATTGGAAGGCTACTCCTAATACGACTGGAAGACCGATACCGAAGTATTTGTTTAATTGCAATTGTAGAAATGTCGCCAACCCGCACATGAAGATGTCAGTTGAGACTAAGTACGTTAATTGTTCTGTGTTATATCCGAGAGCTTTCCCAATCATCATTGGTACAAGAATCGAACC
>CALCML010000185.1 GCA_937967765.1 uncultured Carnobacterium sp. | reverse complement strand
AGTTTCTTGGTAGACGTATGTTTAATCCAATCACTGACTCCCCCTTCACTATCTTCAAACGTCGAACCGAGTTGTCCAATCATTAATGAATATGGGATAAAGTAAATTACTAAAATAATGAGCCACGATGTGATAACGACAATCCCTTGTTGGGCGAAATTGTTCACAACATTCCCAAGTCCCCACACAAAGTTAAATGCAATCAGGGATATCATCAGCCAACTCAGTTGCTTTTCATTTTTTTCTTCCATTTTTTAACCTCCTAAACCGAATCGCTGATTAGTCGCTTACTGAATAATGATTGACCATTAAATTACTAGCACGAAGCAATACCTTATCGAGCAATGCAGCTGTCTTTTCTTCGATGAAGTCACTCATTTGTTGATTTTCCGCTTCGAAGTCGATTGCTTCCCCTTTTTCAAGTTTGGCATCGACTTGTGCAATCATGGCTTCTCCACGAGATAAAGTATTCTTTTGATAACTTTCAATATCAGCAAGATGTTCCAAATAGTGCGCATCTGCAAGCCCTGCAATTAAGCGACTTGACCAGTAGAAGGAATCCGTTGAAACCTTCGCTGTTGTATTGGCAAAATACGCAGGCGTTGTGTCCACTTGTGTAAAGAATGGTACAGCCGTTGTAAATGGCATTGACCCATACGATACCCACTGAATTCCTGTTGTATCATGCGGACGATTTGGACGAATTTGTAGGATAGCCGTTTGACTCGTACGATTAATCCCAACTGTACGGAAACGACGATTGCTCTTACCATCGCCTTGATTTCCATAAGGGTCATACGGTGTGAATTGGAAATGCGTGCTCATCGATTCTTTCACATCTTCGACTGTAATCTTGCGGTACGGAACGCGTGCCCATGGAATTTCAAAGCTCGTTGGAGATTGTTCCACTTCTGGATTAAACATGCGTTGAATATCCCAAGCACGAGGCGTGTTATATAAGCGGTCTTTGTCGCGTTGGGAACCGAATGCATAACGTGGGTTGAATGACTCTCCGTCATAGTTTAAATTCAAGTGATGTCGAATCATAAAGTCTTTCAAATCAGGGTCACACATGAAGTTTTCTTTATCGTCAAAATCAAAGAAGTCACTACCGAGTTGGTTTGGGTTCACGACATACGCATCATCGGGTACACGTCGAGCCATCCAGTGATGTCCGCCAATCGATTCCAACCACCAGATTTCATTGACATCAGAAATCGCAATCCCATTTGACTCATAAGTTCCGGCAGTTTCAAGGAGATGGCCAAGACGCTCTACCCCTTCGCGTGCCGTTTTAATATAAGGCAATACTAATGTGAAGATATCTTCTTCTCCAATCCCTGTTTCAACAAGTGGGTCGGCTCCTAACACTCGTGGATTTGTTGAAATGGTTTCAGTCGCACTTACCGCTACATTATAGGCATTAATCCCCGCAGCACCCCAAATCCCTTCATTATTGATGGCATTTGGCATGGCTGTATAACGAACTGGATTATCAGGCAGGTCTGTTTCAAAGCCTGAAATCACAGATTTATAGTGACGTGGTTGATCCTCTGGACGTACGACAATGAATTTTTTTGGAGTAAACTCTCCATTACATGAATCTTCTGTACGTGCTACTAGCGTTGACCCATCGTAGCTGGCCTTCTTTCCAACAAGAATAGTTGTACATGAATCATGTTCTTGGTCAAATCTCATAAAAATTACCTCCATAACTTTTTACTACATTTAAATTATAGCCTTATTCGTACTAATTCTCAAAGAGTTCTTCAGAAATTGCCCCTGAATTTTCTTCCTAAGGATAGGTAAAAAAAAGAACCTAGCGCAAACTAGATTCTCTTGGTTCTCCTATTAGTGTTTTCGCTTTCGATAAACTCTTTCTGCGATGGTAATCATAACGGCAATAATCCATAAAACGAGCACTATTGCGAGCGCGTATTTAATATTAAAATAAATAGCCGCCATACATAGCACTAACATCGCTGCAATCACATAGCGTAAATTAAATGGGGCTACTCGTTGCACATACCACCAGACAAAGTCTTCGTTATCATTTTTTGTCACCTTATAATCTTCTATTAACGCTCTAAACTTCTCCTTAAACTTCTCAACCATCTGAATCCCTCCTATTTTTTATCCGGAATTACCCAAAATAGATAGTAAGTAATAAAAATCGTCAGCG
>CALCML010000184.1 GCA_937967765.1 uncultured Carnobacterium sp. | reverse complement strand
TTGTTGTTTGTCAGTTATATTTAACTGTAACGTTTTTACGTAGCCGTAACCTACGGAATGCATTGAAAGCTCAACCTATACCTGTCGAATCCGTAACGACCCCGTATAAAGAAAAGCCTAGACTTACGCCTAGACTCTCATTGTAACAAAGTTCAGTTATACTTGCAAACCTTTATTAGTCATGCATTTTTGTAGGAAGCATCTCATATGGTTCTTCTTTGGCTTCTTTACGAAGTACAAAGTGGTTTGTTTGGTTGAGTGCTTTTAAGTGGAATTTACCATCTGAATATTCAACGATATTAAGAGATGCATTTCCGATTAATTCTGACAGTTGGAAGTCAGGGATTAATTCATGAAGCATATTTCGAATTGTAATTCCATGGCTCACGATAAGGATATTTTGATTTTGGTCACGGTGCTTATTGATGACTTTTAGTAAGCCTTGTTCTACACGTAACCAGAATTCCATAAAGTTTTCACCAAGATGGTCTGGATCTAATTCTTTTAGTCCGTTTAATTCTTCTTGGATATTACGTCCACCTAAGTCGTCAAAATTGCGATGTAATTTCTTATAGAGTTCACCCCAAAGCTCGCCAGCATCTTTTCCTTCTAAACTTCCGAAGAATACTTCGCGGAATTCAGGCATCATTTCAATCGTGAGGTTTTCACGGTTTGGATGATTTCTAAGGAAAAGTTGAGCAGTTTCGACAGTTCTTCTTAAGTCGCTTGTATAAACAGCGTCAAAATGAACGTCTTTCATTCCCAAACCAGAACGAATAGCATCTAGGCGTCCTTCTTTTGTTAGAGGAGTATCTGACCATCCTTGCATACGATTGTAGCGGTTAAAGATGGTTTCTCCATGTCTCATGAAATACAATGTTACACCTTTTTTCGTCATAAAATGACCTCCGTTCTTGTTCTTATATCTATTGTAAACCGTTTCTTATAAAAATGCTATTTTAAAATGAAGCTTGGCCAAGAAAATACCCGAATGCTACACAGGCGAGGCCACCTACTAAACTAATAGCCATATATAAAAGAGCGAGTGGAGTATCTCCATTTTGAATCAATTGAAGAGATTCTAAGCTAAAAGTGGAGAAGGTCGTGAAGCCACCACAAACACCTGTTATAAGGAGTAGTTGATCGCGTTCAAACCAATGGGATTGCTGAAATTTGGCGCTTAAAAATCCGATGACTAGCGATCCTAATAAGTTGATGAATAATGTTTTAATGGGAAGAGAGTGCTGCAGAGGAAGCTGAGATAATAAATATCGTAAAATCGCTCCAATAGCACCGCCAATTCCGACATAGAGTAGTGACATAGTATCCTTCTTTCTTAATTGAATAGTTTTATTATACCCGAAATTGGGCAAAAAGAAAAAGCTGGAATAAATCCAGCTTTATAATTATTTGAAGAATAAGCTTCCGAGAACGATAATCCCAAGAACGATACGGTACCAACCAAATGCTTGGAAGTCGTGGTGTTTGATGTATTTCAATAAGAACTTGATTACGAATAGAGATACAACAAATGAAACGACAGAACCGACTAATAAAATCACGAATTCAGCTAATGAGTAGTGGAATCCGAATTTCAATAGTTTTAATCCGCTCGCACCGAACATGATTGGAATCCCCATGAAGAATGAGAATTCAGTTGCGATTGAACGGCTTGTTCCGACTAATAACCCTCCAAGGATTGTTGAACCAGAACGGCTAGTACCAGGTACAAGCGCTAAACATTGGAAAAGACCAATTTTAATGGCTGTCATGAAGTCTAATTCTTTGAAGTCATTGATTTTTGGTTCCACATTTTTATGTGCACGTTCGATGTAGATGAACGCAATCCCGTAAACGATTAGGGCTAATGCAATAACGATTGGTTTGTTGAAGTAGTCATCCATAAAGTCATCAAGAATGAATCCAAGAATCACAGCAGGGATACATCCGATAATTACCTTTTTCCAAAGACTAATTGTTTCGATAAACTCTTTACGGTTTTTACTTTTAGCAAATGGGTTCAATTTGTTGAAATACACAAGGACAACTGCCATGATGGCACCAAGTTGAATGACAACGTTGAACATTTCTTGGAATTTAGCGGATACGTCTAATTGAATAATTTCATTCACTAAAATTAAGTGACCTGTACTACTAATTGGTAGCCATTCAGTAACGCCTTCGATAATTCCTAAAATAATAGTTTTAATAATCTCGATAAGATTAAGCATTTTTCCACTCCTTTATAAAGTCTGCTAACAACGATTATACTGCTTTCTGGCAAGGATTACCACAATAAACAAGAAAGTCTCTTCAAAAAAAGAAGAGACTGTAAATTGAGTTCTATTGAGGTACGACACAAACTACTTCTGGTGCATAGAAATCTTTTTGAAGAAGCGTGAGTTGACCAGTTTCTAAGTCGCGTTTGAATAGTGTTAAGTTGTCTGATTCTTGGTGGCCCACAACGATATAAGCTTCATCGTTACTTAAGTGGAAATCACGAGGAACCGAACCATAGCTATCAACGGTTTGTACGAGAGTGAGTAATCCGCTTGTGGCATTAACTGAGAATGTATATAACGCGTCGAATCCACGGTTTGAAGCATATAGGAATCGTCCATCTCGCGTGATATGAATAGCGCCTCCCCAAGCTTGTTGATCTTCAGTGGTTAATGCAATCTTGTCTAAGTTTTTAAATGTTCCATTTTCTTTATCGTAAGAGAGTACTTCGACGGTAGCATCCAGTTCGCAAATCAGATAAGCGATTGGAAGTGTTGGATGGAAGGAGAGGTGACGAGGGCCGCTTCCGGCTTTCGTTTTATATTGGGCCACTTCTTCTAATCCAGTTTCCGTACGTCTATACGTAAATAAAGTATCGATTCCGAGGTCACAAACAACAACCCAATTTTCGTCTGGTGTGAAATCAGTGTAGTGAACATGTGGAGAAGTTTGGTTTGCGTGGACGCTAGATCCTGTATGGACTTTCTTATCGATTGAAGTAAATGAGTTTGCCTCTTTATCGTAGTGATATAATTCCACGAATCCTCCGTGATAATTAGCGGTGAGCACATCTCCTGTTTTTTCGTTATATCGAATGTAGCAAGGCACCGCTTGTTGATCTTCAATACTTGCTAATGGTTCTACAGGAGAAACTTTTGCATTATTTGCTGAAATTCCGCAAAGTTCGTCCCCTTTTCCAACAGCAAATAATAATTGGTCGCTCTTTGCGTAAGAAAGATATGTCGGATTATCGATAGTCGCTTCTAATGTAAGAGACTCTAGTTGTTCAGTTTCTTTGTTAAGAGTGACAGAGTAGACTCCTTTACTATCGCGTTTTGTATAGGTTCCTAAATAAAATTTTTCATTCATACGATTCCCTCCGAATCACAATATAAAATAATTATACAATTTTTTGTAAAATCTAATCAAATGTTAATCATAGAGAGCAAAAATATGATACACTAGAGGAAAATGTGATAAGGAGGAATTTTATGAATAATAAACCTGAAAACCAAGGGAGAACTTGGTTTTGGAAATGGTTTTTAGATAATCAATTAGTGACAGGATTGCTTATTTTAATGTTGCTCCTTGTTAACTTGATTTTATTCTCGCAAACATCGTACTTATTTAATCCAATTAAAGGATTTATCTCTGCTATCGGGGTACCGGTTGCTTGTGGTGCGGTGATTTACTATTTAGTAAAACCAATCTATGATTTTCTAGTGAATAAAAAAGTGCCAAAAGGAATTGCAATTTTAGCAGTAATGCTAGGTGTTGTGTTCGTGTTTGTAATGATCGTGACAAGCTTAGTTCCGATTATTCAAAAGCAATTATTAGACTTAGTTTCTCAATTGCCTTACTACTATCAAATTATTAGTGATCAAGTTGAAAAGTTCATGCAATCAAGTTGGTTTACAGCGTTGCAAGAGCAATTTAACACGATTAATATGGATTTCATCCAATCGATTACAGAACGTCTCAACGGGGTGTTAAATCTTACTTTTAGTGGGATTGGTAGTGTAGTTGGAATCGTTGGTGATATTGTGATTACGCTGATGACAATGCCAGTTATTCTTTATTATTTATTGAAAGATGGAAATAAAGTCATTCCTTCGATTACGCGTTTATTCCCGACACGCTCTCAACATAAAATTAGCGTGATGTTACATGAAATGAACCAACAAGTCAGCTCATATATTCGTGGCCAAATCTTAGTTGCGATTTTTGTTGGGATTACTTATACCATTGGATATTCGATTATCGGATTACCATATGGGGTAACGATTGGGATGATTGCCGGAGTGTTAACAATTATTCCTTATATTGGTTCAATTATTGGACTAAGTATTGCACTTGTCATTGCCTTTGTTACAAGCCCTGATATTGCGTTACAAGTGTTATTAGTATTTGTGATTGAACAGTTGATTGAAAGTCGTTTACTTCAACCATTAATCCTCGGTTCATCATTGAAGATGCATCCAGTAACGATTTTGGTGATTTTACTAGCTGCTGGTAAAATGTTTGGACTAACAGGATTATTAATTGCAGTACCTGTTTATGCAGTAGTTAAAGTATTTGTAACTCACTTCTTTGCATGGTATAAAGACTATTCTGGTTTGTATTACACTCCGGAAGAGGAAGTTGAAGAGACCGTCGAAGTTGTTATAACAGAAGAAAATTAAACCGAATCTCTCTTACGAAACGTAATGTTTAGTAAGGGAGGTTTTTTTATGCTTTTTATGATTGGTGTTCTTGGAGCAGTGATTGGTAGTTTTGTGAATGTAGTCAGTATGAGAGAAGCAAAAGGGGAAGATTTTGTCCACGGAAGATCCTATTGCCCTCATTGTCAACATTCACTACATTCATTGGATTTACTACCGATTCTTTCTTATCTCTTTTTACGTGGGAAGTGTCGCTATTGTAAACAGTCAATTTCTATACGCTACTTCCTAGTAGAAATGATATTTTCCATTCTATTTTGTCTAGTGGCTTATTTAAAACAACCCACGGAAATAGTAGGGTACTTTTTATGCACGATTTGTATGCTAATAGCACTGATGGATGTGGATTCGTATGAAATAGATTTGCGCTTGTTATTAGTTCTAACAATGGTTGGTTTTTCTATCAGACTAGATGCAGTAGAGGGCGCAATATTATCCATTGTGGCTGGTCTTATTTTATACATCACGGTTTATGGAGTTGGCAAATGGATTTGGAAAGAAGAAGTTTTTGGCATGGGAGATGTTTATTTTTTAGCAGCTTTAGGCCCTTATTTTTCACCAAGTCAAATTCTCTTTATAGGACTCCTTTCCTTTGTCATTGGCGGTGGAGTGGTGATTGGCTGGATGATTCTATCAAAAAGAAATCAGTTGTATGCAAAAATTCCTTTTGCTCCCTTTATTAGCATTAGCGCTCTATTGACTTATTTATTCTCTATTCAATGGTTTTAACTTCATTTTAAGGAATCGAGATATGATAAATACAATCTATGATGGAGCTACAAACAGTATAAAAGGAAGACAGATTTCTGTTTATCCTAATGCTGAATAGAAAAAATAACCCGTGTAACATTTTTGTTACACGGGTCTTTTCGTTTAT
>CALCML010000183.1 GCA_937967765.1 uncultured Carnobacterium sp. | reverse complement strand
AGAAGAAAAAATTCGGTAAAGAAAACTCTACCTTTAGAGAACGTGCCCTACATGCGATGTATGTCGTAATGTGGAACAACCCAATCATGCAATTAACGGTTTATGCTGTAACGATTGCGGTGATGTGGTTCGGTGGTGGACTCGTTATTAGTGGAACGATGACAACAGGGGACCTTATCAGTTTCATTTCTTATATCACACAAATCTTGATGTCACTGATGATGATTTCATTCGTATTCGTAATGTTAACCATGACAAAAGCATCTATGGAGCGTATCTTCGAAGTGTTAGATACAAACATCGATGTGGAAGAACCAGAATTCCCAATTACAGTTGACAAAGTCTACGGTGAAGTGGAATTCGATTATGTTCATTTCTCTTATGGAAAACAACAAGACGAAGAAGTGTTAAGCAATATCAACTTCAAGATTAAACCAGGTGAAGTGTTCGGAATTATCGGGCCAACAGGTTCTGGGAAATCGTCTCTTGTACAGTTAATTCCGCGACTCTACGACACAACAGCAGGAACTGTTCGTGTGGGTGGTCATGATGTTCGTGAGTACCGTTTTGCAGACCTTCGTCAAAACGTATCGATGGTATTGCAAAAGAATACGTTATTCTCTGGAACGATTCGTGAGAACCTCTTATGGGGAAATCCGGACGCTACAGAAGAAGAGATGATTCAAGCAGCCAAACATGCGCAAGCCCATGACTTCATTATGGAAATGCCAGATGGATACGACACTCGTGTAGAACAAGGTGGTTCAAACTTCTCGGGTGGACAAAAACAACGTCTTACAATTGCACGTGCGATGCTACGAAAACCAGCCGTGTTAATCTTAGACGATTCAACATCAGCGGTCGATACAGCGACTGACTCGAAAATCCGTGAAGCGTTCTTCAACCATTTACCAGATACAACGGTGATTATTATCGCTCAACGTATTTCATCAATCCAAGGTGCAGACAATATTCTTGTATTAGATGATGGTAAAGTAAATGGACTTGGAACACACGAAGAGTTAATGGAAACAAACGACTTGTATCGTGATATTTACGAAACCCAAATGAAAGGAGCCAAAGGAGATGAGTAGAAATAAAGGGCCAAAACGTCCAGAAAATATGAAACAAACTTTGGCAGACTTATGGGGGTATTTATGGAAGAGTAAATGGACTCTTGCAGTAGTTGTAGTCTGCTTAATCGTTTCAAGTGCTTCCGGAATTATCGGAACTTATGCGATTCGTCCGTTAATCAATGATTTTATTGAAACAGGGGATTTAGCCGGATTAGCGAAAATGCTTGGCTTTATCGCGATTGTCTATGTACTTGGTGCAACAGCCAGCTACTTCTCAGCACGTTTAATGGTAACGGTGGGACAAAATACCATCGAAAAAATGCGTGCAGATTTATTCAACCATATTCAAAGCTTGCCAATTCGTTTCTTTGATACGAATAAGCACGGGGACTTAATGTCTCGCTTTACAAACGACTTTGAAAATATTCAAAATGCGTTTAACAACAGTATGTTAATGATTATCAGTTCAACGCTTCAATTAGTATTGACATTTGTAATGATGGTCATTCTTTCACCAATCTTAACAGTGCTTCTGATTGCGATGGTATTCTTGATGTTCCAAATCGTGAAGAAACTAGGGGTAAAATCAGGGAAACAATTCGCTGCGCAACAAGCGATTCTAGGACAAGTGAATGGATTCGTGGAAGAGCATATTGAAGGACAAAAAGTTGTTAAAGTATTTAACCACGAACATAAAGTGCTTGATGAATTTGATAGACTCAACACTGAACTTCAAGAAGCTGCAAATAACGCACAATTCTATTCGACTATTATGTTCCCAATTTTAGGGAATATCAGTTACGTGAACTATGCGATTACGGCAGCGGTTGGTGGATACTTAGTGATTATTAATTGGATGGATATCGGGGGACTTGCCTCATTCCTACAATTCTCAAGAACATTCGCACAACCACTTGCTCAAATGTCTCAACAAATGAACGTACTACTTAGTGCGATGGCCGGGGCTGAACGTATCTTTGCCATTCTTCGTGAAGAACCTGAAGTCGATGAAGGAACGGTTACTTTGGACCAACGCGATCCAAAACAATGGTACTGGGTGGATGGTGACAAACGTATTCCAGTTGTTGGAAACATCCAACTACACAATGTTGACTTTGGCTATGTGCCAGGTGTGCGTATTTTAAAAGATATCAATGTATGGGCTGAACCAGGATTGAAGGTAGCCTTTGTTGGGGCGACTGGTGCTGGTAAAACAACTATCACAAACTTAATTAACCGTTTCTATGAAATTGATTCTGGGGTCATTACTTTCGACGAGATTCCAGTAACGAAGATTAAGAAAGATGACTTACGTAAGACGATTTCTATCGTGTTGCAAGATACGCATTTATTTACTGGAACGATTGCGGATAATATTCGTTATGGGAACTTGGATGCGACGAATGATGAAGTCATTAAAGCGGCAAAACTTGCCAACGCCCATAGCTTTATCAAACGTCTTCCACAAGGATACCAAACAGAAATTACAGGGGACGGAGAAGGCTTGTCACAAGGTCAACGTCAATTACTTGCGATTGCGCGTGCTGCCGTTGCGAACCCTAAAGTATTGATTCTTGATGAAGCAACAAGCTCAATCGATAGCCATACAGAAGCGTTGATTTCACGTGGTATGGACCAATTGATGGAAGGCCGTACTTCATTTGTAATTGCCCACCGTTTATCTACGATTCGTAATTCAGATGTGATTATGGTAATGGATCACGGTGAGATTATCGAACGCGGAGACCATGAGAGTCTTATGGAAAAACGTGGAATCTACTACAAACTATACACAGGCCAAATCGAACTCGATTAGTACTAAAAATAAGTTTAAAATACTGCTAGTCCTTTCGGACATATTTATAATAGCTGTAATGGGGCACCGGATTGAGCCTAGAGTCTCAATCACTACCGAGCTTCAAAGAGGGAGTAGGGAATCAATTCCTTACTCCCTCTAATTCACATCGGTTGCTTTTTCCCATTACTGCTATTATAAAGTCCGAAAGGGCGCAGTATTTTTACTTTAGAAATAGATTAGCGCTGTTTATAATTTTTATGCGAATAAAGACACCAGAAAAGAGACACTATTTGGATGCTATTCAATCCGAAGGTCTCTTTTTTTGTATAAATGAAATGCGATTTGATAGGGTATAGTTGTAGCTAAATGAAAAGAAGATTATATGGGGCGTTTGTGAATTTAGTGAATTAATTTTGAAAAAATACATCGAAAGGGCTTAATTACAGATGAAATCGACGTTTGTAATTTATACCAAAGTTTGTGAAAATGCAAATTAATGCTCGATAGAGGAAAATTATTTGCAAATGATTTTTTGGTATGATACTATATTTCGGCAGTCAAAAATGAAAGGAAGAGATAAATGAAAAAACTATCTGCAAAATTATTAGTTATTGTAACTTTATTAGGTCTTGTAGGACTATTCTCAAATACAGTAGCGCAAGCGGCAGCCCCAGAAGTGGTTACTGTAAATATCGCTGATTTAACAAAAGAACAACGTGAAGCGATTCAACCTGGACAACCTACTCCAGCTAAAGAAGGAGAACGTACTTTATTAGTATATGCGTACGACAAAAACGCATGTCAATTAGCGCCAGCATTACCAGAAACTGGTACTGGTTCGCAAGCATTGATGATGGTTGCTGGAATCGTAGCTTTAACAGGTGCTGCATACTTCTTAGTATCAAACAAAAATGGTAAGAAGATTGTATTAATGGCAGGTCTTGTATTATCAGGAGCAGTTGCTGCAACATCAGTTGTATCAGCAAACGAAACATTAGCTGATGACAGCTGCTACAAATATGTAGGATTCCTTCGTGAGTCTGGTGAAACAACAACAGAGTCAACAACTTCAACAGAAGCGACTACTGAAGCTACTACGGCAGAATCAACTGAAGCAACTACAACAACAGAAGCGACTACTGAATCAACAACAGAGTCTACTACAACAACAGAAACAACAACTACTACAGAGTCAACTACGACTACTGAAGCAACAACAACTACTACGACAGAAGAAACTACAATTGATGGCGCTGAAGTATATCCGTATGACCATCTATAATTCAATATCAAACGAAACTGGTGAAGGAAACTTCGCCAGTTTTTTTGTTTGTTCCTAAAGATAGGGAAGAGTAACTTTGAAAAGTTTGTGAATTTACACGGGGATGAATTGTGTTTCGAGGGAAGTTATGTGATAATGAAGGCATATTACTAAATAGGTGAGGAAGGTGTGTATGAAGAAAATAGCTTTACGACTAGCAGCAATGATTATGTTGTTTGGGATTTTTGGATTCAATACAACTAGCATCGCTGAAGCAACACATCCAGATGTAATCACTGTTCAATATACTGATTTAACTCCACAACAGAAAGAAGCCGTTCAAAAGGGCGAACCAAATTATGAATTGCTTGATGGAGAACGCATTATTCTCGTATATGATTACAATAAAGAAGCGTGTCAATTACCAAAAACAGGAACAAACTCTACGATGATTATGGTGAGTTTAGGAATCTTAGCCCTGACGAGTGCAGGGTATTTCCTAGTATCTAATAAAAACGGGAAGAAATTCATCTTAATCGTAGGATTAGTATTATCTGGAGTTGCAGCAAGTACAAGTTTAGTTTCTGCAGGGGCATCATTTGTGGAAGAAGATTGTACTATTTATATTGGTTATATTCGTGAAAATAGTACGACGACAACAACAGAAGCATCGACAACTGCGGAAGTAACTACAAGTGAAACAACTACAGAAGAACAGATAACAACGGCGACAGAGACGACAACAGAAACGACAACAGAAATGACAACAGAAACGACAACAGAAACGACGACTACTGAAGAAACAACAACTGAACAAACGTATACGGTAGTACCAACTGATCATATTTAAGAGTCGTTAAAGTTGCGGAAGTTTTCGAAAATTTCCTCTTAAGTGACAAAAGTCGGGCTAAAATTCGAGCTACACTTTTGCAATCTAAAAATAGATACAGTAAAATATCTGTTATAAAAAAATAAGGGGGTATGGATTGTTTGAAAAAATCAATAAAATTAATTATAGCAACTTTAATCACTTTAACAATCGGTGTAACAGTATCTTCAACTGCACAAGCGGCAACAGTGCACTATGTGGATTATGACAAAACAACTGAAAACGTTAGAAAAGAAATTAAACAAGGGAAACCAACTGAGGCTGATTTGAAAGATGGCTCGCATGCGGTTTATGTATATAGAAAGAATAATACTTGTGGTGTATCGATTCCAAAGCGAG
>CALCML010000182.1 GCA_937967765.1 uncultured Carnobacterium sp. | reverse complement strand
TTTTCGTTCTCGTAGAGCGATTCAATAAACAATTCTTCTTGAGCCACAGAATACTTCAATCCTTCTGGTCCAAAGGAAAGAAAATCTGTTTCGCTCCCTACTTTTTTACTATAATCTAATAGCGCTTTAGCATCGTCTTTTACTGGAAGTGCAAATGTAATTTCTCGTTCTTTACTCATCTGTCGCCTCCAATTGTTTGATAAATTCTTCGTACTCTTTTCCGTGTGGAACTAAACGAATCACACGTTCAGACTCTCCGTCCCCTACACGGTCGATTTGAACTTTTAAGAAAGTCGAAGGAAGTTCATCTTCGATATACTGTGCCCATTCAACGACGCACACACCACCCGCATAGAAGTACTCTTCCAGGCCTACTTCGCTGGCGCCACCACTTTCTTCAATACGATACATGTCCATATGAAATAGCGGAAGTCGCCCTTTACGGTATTCACGAATCAATGTATACGTTGGGCTCTTAACGACACGGTCGATGCCTAAACCAACAGCAATCCCTTTTGTAAGAGTCGTCTTTCCAGCGCCTAAATCGCCTTCTAGAATGACGCAGCTATTTTCAAATAACGCTTCACCTAAACGCTGTCCTAGCGCCATTGTCTCCTCTTGTGATGTTGTATGTACTTCAAACATGATGATACTCCTTCAAACTTGGTCCGTTGTCTTGCATAAAAAAAGAGCCAAGACAAACTGTCTTAGCTCATTATAGCATATTTTGCTTATTTTAGAACGCGTCCTAAGAATTCTTTTGTACGGTCTACTTGTGGGTTTTCAAAGATTTGTTCTGGAGTTCCTTCTTCAGCGATAACTCCTTTATCCATGAAGACAACACGGTCACTCACTTCTTTGGCAAATCCCATTTCGTGCGTTACAACGATCATTGTTAGCCCTGTGTGCGCTAAGCTCTTCATTGTTTCTAACACTTCGTTTACCATTTCTGGGTCAAGTGCTGATGTTGGTTCGTCGAATAGCAATACATCTGGTTGCATTGATAATGCACGCGCGATAGCCACACGTTGTTTTTGACCACCGGATAATTGACGAGGTTTTGCATTGATGTACGCAGCCATTCCTACTTTTTCAAGGAATTCTTTTGCGATTTTTTCTGCTTCCTCTTTTGATTTTTTCAACACTTTCATCGGTCCAACGATACAGTTTTCTAACACGTTTAAGTTGTTAAATAAGTTGAACTGTTGGAACACCATTCCTACGTGCGTACGGTATTCATAAATGCTTTTATCATGTTCAAGAATATTTTGGCCATTGTAGTAGATTTCGCCTGAAGTTGGTTTTTCAAGTAAGTTGACACAACGTAAGAGTGTTGATTTACCAGAACCACTGGATCCGATAATCGTTACTACTTCCCCTTGTTTTACTTCAAAAGAAATATCTTTAAGAACTTCATTAGTACCGAAAGTTTTACTTAAGTTTTGAATGGAAATTACTGCTTCGCTCATTATGCATTTCCTTTCTGTCTAGTTTTTTCTTCGACTGCTGACATTGAGTTTGAGTTCAATGGATCTGAGTAAATCACTTCATAGTTATCTGGACCATCTAATTTACGCTCGAAGTAACGTAAAATACGAGTCACTGTGAATGTCATGATGAAGTATAAAATTAATGTGACAAAGAATGTATCGAAGTAACGGAAGTTTTGTCCCGCAACTGTTTTTGTCGCAAAGTACAATTCTGAAACTGAAATTACGTTCAATACAGAAGTATCTTTGATGTTGATAACGAACTCGTTCCCTACTGCTGGAAGAATGTTACGGAGTACTTGTGGGAAAACAACATAGCGCATTGTTTGCCAGTGCGTCATCCCGATAGCTTGGCTGGCTTCAAATTGTCCTTGGTCGATAGAAATAATCCCACCACGAACGATTTCTGACATATAAGCCCCTGTGTTAATCGATACGATGAAAATCGCAGCGAATGTTACATCTAAGTTGATTCCAAACATTAATGCTGTTCCGTAGTAGATTACCATCGCTTGTACAATCATCGGTGTTCCACGGAAGAATTCTGTATAGCAATTTAAAATGATAACTGCAATTTTTAAAAGGATACGTTTAGGTCCTTTTTCTGGTAGTGGAATTGTTTTAACAAATCCGATGAACATCCCAATCAATGTCCCGATAATTGTACCAATAATTGAAATATATAGTGTAATCCAAGCACCTGTTAAAAACATTTGCCAGTTCTGTTGAATGATTTTTACAATCCAATCAATACTCATTTAATTTCCTACTTTCTGTATTTAATGTGTATGTATACGCCACACGAGGTGGCGGTGTGTTATGTTTGTGCTTTGCT
>CALCML010000181.1 GCA_937967765.1 uncultured Carnobacterium sp. | reverse complement strand
GCGCGCTCGTTGCTTCGTCCAAGATTAAAATAGAAGGATTCTTCAAGAAAATACGGGCAATTGAGAGACGTTGTTTTTGTCCGCCTGACAATTTTACACCGCGTTCTCCGATATGCGTATCCACGCCATCTTCTAAATCTTCAATGACTTCTTTCAGTTTTGCCTGCTCAATCGCACGGTCTACTTCCTCGTCTGTTGCATCGAGTCTTCCGTACAATACATTTTCACGAATCGTTCCGTTAAAGAGGAACACATCTTGTTGCACGATACCGATTTGTCGGCGCAGCGATTGTAAGGTGAAACGATTGATGTTGGTTCCATCAATCAGGATTTCCCCTTCTTTTAAATCATAGAAACGAGGCAATAAGTTCACAAGCGTTGTCTTCCCAACTCCACTTGGTCCAACGAAGGCAACGGTTTGCCCTGGTTCCACTGTCAAGTTGATATGTTCCAGCACCTTCTTATCTTCTTCGTATCCGAATCCGACATTTTTATATTCCACACGACCTTCAAACGCTGGTGCAGGAATCGCATCTGGTGCGTCTTCAATATCAATTTCGACATTCATTAATTCTTTGAAACGACGGAATCCTGCAAATCCTTTTGGATAGAGTTCAATCATCGAGTTCATCTTATTAATTGGTCCCACGAATACATTGGACAGCAAGATGTAGCCGACTAATTCTCCAGCTGTTAGATCACCAATGACCGTGAAGTACGCCCCCACGATTAAGCTGAAGAGATTAATACTGCGCATTAATAAGTAGTTGAAACTGCTGCTCGTCCCCATCGTGCGATAAAACGCAATTTTATTCGAACGGTACTCTTGAATAAGGTCCTCGAAGAGTTGTTGCTCATGGCTTTCGTTAGCAAAAGCCTTCACCACACGCATTCCGCTCAGTACATTTTCTAGTCCTGCCGTATAGTTGGCTAACCCCTTGTAGATATTTCGATTAATCGCAGCCATGCGGCGATTAAATACCGCAAGTGCCACCGCAATAATCGGCACGAAGAAAATCGTCAATAGCGCAAGTGTTGGATGCACTTGATACATCAACACAAACGACCCGATTAAAGTCATCACGGCGATAAAGAACTCTTCAGGTCCATGGTGCGCCAACTCACTAATGTCGAATAAATCACTCGACAAGCGACTCATCAATTCCCCGATTTTCATATTATCGAAGAACGAGAAGGATTGTTTTTGAACCTTCGCGAATAACTCACGGCGCATATCCGTTTCGATGTTAATCCCTAAAATATGCCCCATGTAAACCACGATAAAGTTCAAGGTTGTCGAGAAGGCATACAGCGCAAGAAGCCCTGCCCCCACGAGTAGAATTTGTTGTAAATTTTGAGACGGTACGATGTTATCGATAACGCTTCTCACCATCACCGGAAAGGCAAGCTCGAGAATAGCCACGATCACCGCACAAGTAAAATCGAGTAAGAATAATTTTTTATACGGTTTGTAATAATGAATAAAATCTTTAATCACAATTGCTCTCCTTTCGCATAATGTAATGTACTCCAGTCTTTTGTCTTATAGACGATATGTCCGTAAAGAACAGTTAACGCGTTTGATAATAACATGGCAATCCATACACCGGTTGCCCCGAGTGCTGTAAAGGCTCCAAGCACCCAAATAATTGGCAAGCGTAATATCCAAAGTCGTCCCACTGACATATTCATCGAGTATTTCGTCACGCCACATCCTTGGAAGAATCCATTGTACGCCGAGAACATTCCCATGAAGAAAATGATAAAGGCGGTATAGTTCAAATACTCAACGGCATTTGCCCAAAGAACGGCATCGCTTCTATCTTTAATGAAGACTCCAAGAATTGGAGATTGGAATAGGAAGACGATAATACAGCCAACTGTTGAAATCATGAGTACCCATAGTAGCGCTCGTCTAAAGATGGCATGCGCACGGTCGTAGAGTCCTGCCCCCATGTTTTGTCCGATGATCGCTGTTAACGCCGCACCGATTCCCATCTGTGGTTGTGTTAATAAATCCGAAATACGGTTTACCATCGAATACGCAGCCAGTACTGACGTTCCATACGACTGAATGAGTCCATTTAAGACGGTGAACCCTAATGCAGCTCCACCATACCCGAAGGCAGACGGCCATGCGACTTTAAGGATTTCTTTCATCACTTCTTTGTCAATTTTGACATGTCTTAAGTAGATTTGAATATCTGATTCCTTACGAACGGCACGAATCGCAAGCACTAATAATAGTACTTTTGCAATCACAGTCGCCCATCCTGCCCCTTCAATTCCCCAGTTCAACCCAGTGAGGCCGACAAAAGGAATCGTCGCGAAAATAAAGATTGGGTCTAAAATAACGTTTGAAATCGAAGACGCCGCACTGATCATCGTAATCGTACGCGTTCTTCCTTGCGCATTTAGCAAGGACTGATATCCGAAGTAGCAGAAATCAAAGAACAATCCAATAAAGTTAATCTTCAAATATGCTACGGATTTTGCCAGGAAGGTGCCCTCTGCTCCCATCATTTCCACGAATAGAGGTGCAAGGAAATACCCAAGCACGGAAAGCACAAACCCAAAGAAATACGTTAATACCATCGCATTTCCTGCATAACGCTGCGCATCTCTATATTTTCCCGCTCCAAAGTACTGAGCAATAAGCGCCGTCGCTCCGACACTAATCCCCATTCCAAGCGAAATAAATAAGAAGTTCAACGGCCAAATAAACGCGGTTGCCGCAAAGTCTTCCGCAGACAGTTGCGCCACATATAACCCGTCCGTCAAATTGTATAAAGTTCGAATTAAATTATTAATCATTAACGGAGTCGCAATCGTTAAAATCACACGATTAATGTGCCCCGTCGTTATAAAATTTTGTTTTTCCAAAATAATCACCTGTTCTAGTATACATGATATCCCCACCGCTGTGAACACATACCATGAACAATTCAACTTTTCTGCTTTTCTATAAGAGGAAATGAGGCTCGCTTTGTGGAACATGGGATTTCTTCATAATAGCTGTAATAGGGCACCGGTTCGAGCCGAAGTCTCTCACCTCTAAAACTCAAAGCGGGAGTAAGGAATGAATTCCTAACTCCCGCTAATTCGCTTTTAGCGCCATCCCCTATTACTGCTATTATAGAATCCCATGTCCCCTCGCGAGCCTCACTGCATCTTAGAAGGTAGAAAAAGTCCTTGCTCTGTCTCTCCTCAGCAGATTGGATAAATAAACAACTTCCTATTATTTTGCAAAATAAAATTTCACAGCACGTGTTTTTAAGTA
>CALCML010000180.1 GCA_937967765.1 uncultured Carnobacterium sp. | reverse complement strand
GCTTCAAACTGACTCTACGGGTTACACCCTAGAGTCAGTAATTCACATTGGTTGCACTTTCCCAATATGACTATTATAGAATCCGGGAATCTTCCAGACAGACCATTTTTATGAGCAAACAAAAAAGAAGGGTGCCGCCTTTGTATGTTTATAAAAATGAGTCTTCTTTTCGTGAAGGGAAAGATGCTGGAATTGTGAAAAATTTAGCAGTTTGTTAAAAAAGAAACAAAAAAATTAAACTTTCTAAAACCTTGTTGTGACGCTATTATTAGGATTTAATTCATTTTATACATTATAAGTAGTATTTTATAACAAAAAAATTTGTGATATAATGAATTTGCGAAATTTTATTGGATTTTTTAGGTATTTTATGTTGGTTTTATGAACAACGTAAGCTAGTTTTAAAAATCTAAATAAACAAAAATAAATTCAAAGGAGAAATATTCATATGAAAAGAAAGACTAAGGGTATGTTAGCCGCTGCGGCAGCGCTAATGTGTATATTCGTAGCTTCAGGATGCGGAAAATCAGGCGGTGGCTCTGATGCCGCAAATCCAGCTTCTTCAAGCTCGGGAGAAACTGCGGCGCAAAATTCAAATTCTGGGGCAGAAACCATCGAAAAGTATATCGTTATGGATGGGAGTAGAATAAATGTTCTTACTAATAAAGGAAACGTCTATTATATCGGTGGAGGTCTAAACTTTCATAAGGATGATGTTGCTGTTGAAACTCCGACGAAGTTTTTAGAAAACATTAGCTTTATTCCTGGTAACGGAAGTACTTGGATTGATAAAAACGGTGATTTATACATTAATGGGATCGACCCTATTAAAGGCGGAGCAGTTGATGCGCCTAAAAAATTAGGTGGTAATATTGTTGTCTCAACTCCATACCTCTTGGGGATAGTTGCGGTAGACAAGGATGGAAATCTATATTCCTATGGTCAAGCAAAATACAATGGGTTTGACAAGGACTATGCAGAGTTGACTAAGATTGATAGCATCAAGGATGTTGTAAAAGTAACATCAGACCACAAAAATCGATTCTTTTTGGCTCTAACCAAAGATGGTACAGCTTATAGCAAAGCAGCTGATGAAGACTTTAAAAAAGTGATGGATAATGTTAAAGACATCCAAGGAAATTATATTATTACAAAAGATGATGTTATGTATTATTCAGGTAAACAACCAGAAAAAATTGGACAAGGACTTAAACTTAGTAAGTATGTAGACCCAAGATCGGCAGTATTTGTTGAAAATCAAACAATTGCACGATTGGATTGGAACGGAAAACCACTTAAGGCCGATAAAGAAATAGATACACTATACGGTTACTATCCTAAGGATATAAAAGAGGTACTTTACCACGATATTTCGAGTGATCCCAAAAAAGATAGTATTAAAATTCTTAAAATGGTTTACGAAAATACAAATGGTGAAATTGTATTATACGGAGTCAACGATTGTTATAAAGATACAGGAAAAGTAGAAACTAATACAAAAGTCACTAAGAGTGTAGAAGATATATCTAAAATTTGGGAATTTATTAAAGCATCTAAAAAATAATTAATGTAAATCAATGAAAGAGCAACCGAGAGGATTGCTCTTTTTATTTTGGTCATTATTTAAACCGATAGAAAGAAATGTTATACTTTCAGTGAGGAGGTGGGGTTGTTGAAAATCATTTTAAAAGAGGACATCGAGCTGTATCGTTATTTGATTGCTAAGGCGACATTTTTACAAACGCATAAAGAGTACCGCTTGGTGGAATCCTTCTTAGATAGTAATTGTTTTTTAGTAGCCAACCGCAAAACAAAAGAGAAAGTGTTTGTCTCACTGTTTAAACAACCGACGAAAGAACCGACTGACCTAGAGTGTAAAAAGGTTGTGTATATTCAAACTGCGAATACGAAGATTCCGGAAGGGTTTGACGTAGAAAAGGCGGATAAAGGGTTTAATGACCAGCTCGCCAAGAATATCCGACTGGGATTTTTAGCACCAGATCAGTTAGTCGAACAGTTTCAAGGGGTATTTAAAGAAGACGTTGAGACGTATTTTAAAAAGGCAGAAGCAGCAATTCGAGAAGAACGACAAGTTTTTGTGAAGTACTATGCCAAGGAAACGATTGAGAAGAATCCGTATCAGGTGGTGGAAGGGAATGTGTCGTTTAGCCATCCGAAGCATTTCAATGACCCATTTGACTGTAATTGCTACTACGCGGACGGCCATTCGATGATGGATTTCTTCCGTGTGTTTTGCTTTACGCACGCTGCAGATAATATTTTAATGTGGTCTTATTACGCCAATAGCCACGCAGGGTATGCGCTGGAGTATTCATATACGAGTCTGTTGAACAAAATTCATTCCTTACAGGTAGATGGACTTTGTGTATACGGCCCGGTGGAATATATTGATAAACGTCCTAATACGAGAAGCAATAGCAATCAATTCTCGTATTCGAATCTGAATTTCTATATAAAAGCGACCTTTGCAAAATTCAAAGAGTGGCAACACGAGAGAGAATACCGTTTCGTGTGCATTTTGGATGAAAACACAGAGGGCGCGCAAGAAGTTCTGGGAGATTGGGTGGTCATTCCACAAGTGGATGTCGTGCAAGGCTACGCTGGATGTAACAATGCAAAAATAAAAGTGAAGGCGCAGTACCCCGTCCGAAAATTAGAAAAAGATATATTGAATTATCAACTAAAATAAGGTTAGATATTTTATTTAAGTGAATGATAACGTAAGGCTCAATCCGATGCCCCATTATCGCTACTATAAAGATATCCGTAAAGATTTGAAGGAATCATTCAAAACAAAAACAGACTTAAAACCATCCTTTTTTAAGGGTGATTTTAAGTCTGTTATTATTTTTGTAGCATTTTGAATGGATTTAACTTCTCGAAGAGTGGAATCAATAAGATCCAGAAGACGACATTTCCGATGGCGTGGTACGTATCGAATAGAACGCCGTTCAAATAGTAAATCCAGAAGTTCAGACCAGGCATGCTGTATACCCAGAAAATCGAGATGATAAAGCCATATAAGTAGCCCATCAGTCCTGCAAAGATTGGAAAAAGAATCCAAGCTAGGCGCGGGAATTGTTGTCTTTTCCGCCATAGTGGACGAAGAAGCAATGCACAAGTGCAGACGAGGGCAAAACTTACTATCTGGTAGAGTGTCCACGGCCCCATGCTTACTAAAAGGTTGGAAATCAAAATGGATATGCTACCGATAGCAACGCCGTACAAAAGGCCAAGTTCTAGCGTAATCCAAATGACCACAACGGTAATCGGTTGAACATTTGGAAGTGAGAGAAGTCCAAGTCTTCCAATCACGCAAAAGGCTGATAGTAGGGCGATAAGGGTAATTTTTTTAGTTGAATTAACCATAGAACTATTGAAGTTTATTGAGTTTCCAGTCGATGACGTCGCCTGCTTTTAGGATGACTTCTTTTGCACCGACAGGGCTCATCGTACCGTTCACGTCGAATAACCAGTATTTGTTTTCGGCTGGGACTTGTTCCACACCGTTAATAGAAGAAATAAAGCCGTCTTTTTCAACGATTTTCAGTTGTGCCTTCATCACGTCTAGAAGATTGTCGCCTTCTTTGAATGTAAGAGTGAACGGGCTCCCTTCTATGGCTTGTCCATCTTTTGTAACATTTAGAGTAACACTAGTAGTTTGGGCAGCAGTAGTCGTTTCAACACTTGTCGTCGTTGAGTTCGTATTTGCAGGTGTTTGTCCACATGCGGTTAAGAATATAGCTGCTGTTAAAATTCCAAAAAATTTCTTCATGAGAATCTCCTTTAGGCTGTTTTAATCAGCCCTCATTCTAACAATCTTCATAAAACTTGTAAAGTAATTTTTGACAAAAAAGATAGAAAAGACTTTGCATTTGTGATAAAAATGGTATACTAAAGTGTAATTAATTTTTAGGAGGAATGTTATGGAACACACGAGTGAGTTCAATACAAAACTTGAAAAAGCATGTCACAAAAAGGAGGCGCTTTTTGACGAGAGTAAAATGCGTTATGCACTGCGTTCAATGTTTGCGGGTGCATTTTTAACGATGAGTACAGCCGCAGGAGCTCATGCAGCACAAATTATTGCTGGATTAAACCCTGCGCTAAGTAGATTTACTTTTGCATTTATCTTCACTTGGGGATTAGTTTATGTTGTATTTTTAAATGGAGAGTTAGCTACTTCAAATATGATGTTCTTAACAGCGGGAGTTTATCAAAAGCACATTAAATGGTCTAAAGCAATTGCTATTTTATTCTATTGTACTCTATTTAATTTAGTTGGGGCCATGTTTATAGGAGCGTTATTCGCAAATAGTTCAGCATTTAATGGAATCAATGCAAATGAATTCATAGCAAAAGTAGCTGAATTGAAATTGTCTCGTTCAAACGAACTAATTTTATTAGAAGGTATTTTAGCAAATGTCTTTGTTAACGTTGCGATTCTTTCATTCATCTTAATCAAGAGTGAAGAAGCGAAATTATGGATTGTTATTTCTGCAATTTTTATGTTCGTTTACCTAGTAAATGAACACGTAGTTGCGAATTTTGCATCGTTCTCTATCGTGAAATTCTCACCAGTTGGAAACTCAATCGATGCCTTGAATTGGCTCAATATTATTCGTCATTGGGCAGTATCATTTGTTGGAAACTGGATTGGTGGAGGAATCTTAATCGGGTTAGCTTATGCATTCTTAAACCGTACAAAAACTTCATATGTTGATTAATCAAAAATGAATACTGTAAAGGAAAAGAACCGCCAGGTGGCGGTTCTTTTTTGGTGTATTTAGTTTTGAAGACGGGGAGTTGAGCTAAACACTTCAACGCAGTGGTTTATTGACATTCTTTTCATCACTCGTGATTCAAGAATGCCTAATAAACTGTGCGGGCGAAAGACAACGAAGCAAAAAGAGCTCACACTGTGAGCTCTTTTTTGTCTTCTGTCTTTCTGCCTAAAATGGTCTATTTTTTTCATATCCTACGGCAGTGTTAGGGAATTCTTCAACAACTGCACGGAAGAATGGTTGTAAGAAGTCATCTGTTTCTTCACCGATGTTCTTAATTTCAATTTTCTTCTTCTTACCTTTGTATGATCTGTCGTCTGACAAGAAGATTAGGAATGATTCAATGTTTGTTGTAACTCCATATCTCTTGTGTGATAACTGATAGTGGTAAACGCGTTTTGCTTTTGTAATGTCGTATACTTCTAATCCGCTCCAAGTAGTGAAGAAGTGGTTTTTGTAGATGTATACATATGTTTCGTCATCCGCATAAGTAGCGTTTGTACGTAGTAAATCTAAGTTGCCACGTAATTCTGGGTAAGCAGCGTACATTTCGTCGTAAGCCGCACCAACTTTTTTACGTTTCAAGAACGCTAAACCAATAAATACAAGACCAATCACTGTAAGAGCTGCCGCAACGATTAATCCGCCGCGTTTTGCAGAGCTAGCTTCTGTTTGAGAGAAGTAGAATGTTGTTTCAGGGTTAGCTTGTAGAAGGTTGTAGTTATGGAATGCTTGAGTAATTAATTCGCTGTACTTTTGAATCGCATGTTTATTACGGTAAGGATAAATGATTGTACCGTAAACATATTCTGGATTGTCTTGCATTGTATCAGCTTTTGCGACTAATTTCGCAGCTTCTTCTTTTGTTAATTCAAGACCAATATAACCAGGTTCTTTGCCTTTTGAAGTCCCTTCTTTTTCGAATTCAACAATGTAGATATAGGATTTTCCGCCATCTACAGTGATAACAGGTTCTTTTGAGATATCAGTAATTTTTAGGGCTGATTCTTTATCGTCATTGCTTGTTGAGAAGCTAAGTGCTTTTCCTTCTTCATAGATTTTTTTAGCGTCTGGTTTTTGGAAATTGAAAAATCCGATAACGCAAGCGGCAATAATTAAAATAAGTCCGAAGTAAAAACGAATTCTAAAGCCGTGATTACGATTTTCTGTCATATGATATAAACCTCTTTTCGATAATATAGATATAATACAGATATATTACCCAAGAAAATAATTTTTTGCAAGTGACTTTATTCGAATACTGAAATTATCATATATGATAATTTCGTGTTGAAAAAAATAAGGGATCCTAATGGACTCCTTATCTCTTACTTTCTTTTTTCGCCTCAATCTCAATCGTTGGGAAATCTTGACGCAATCTGTCAAAGAATGGCTGTAGATGTGCATCGGTTTCTTCGCCGATGTTTTTAATTTGAATCTTCGTACTGCGAACCGCAGCATCTGTATCACTGGTTGAAAATACAAGGTACGACTTCATGAATCTGCCGCCTTCTTCAGGATAAAATGTTTTTTCAAAGTGGTGTACGCTCTTCGTTTTGTTTAAATCATAAATCTCTAATCCTTTTACAGTGGAGCAGAAGAAGTTTTTATAGATGTACACTCCTAAGGTATCATCGATATAATCGGATTTATTTAATAATGTGGATAAACGTTTGCCCCTCAACTCTGGATGACTTGCCACTAACGCTTCGGTATTCTCGTATCCTGCAAATAGACTATTGTAGTATGTCGCAAATTTATGAAGTTTTTCGGCTAAATATACGAGTACTAGCCCTGGAATGAAGAGGATAAGCGCGATGATTAGGAAGAGCTTTTGTGTATCCTTTCCTGGTTTAATCGATACATAGTTTTGATAACGACGTGAAATTGGGAATTTGATGTATTTTTTCATCGCATCTTGGGTATGAGATCTATAATCCATCACTTTCTTATCGTGAAATTCTGGCTCAACAAAGGTACCCGCAACTTTTTCAGGATGATCTCTTAATGTATTCTTCTTATCAATTAATTGTTGCGCAGTGTCTTTGTCTAGTTCTAACCCGATGTATTGTGTCGTTTCGTTTCCATGAGAATCTTTTTCTAAATAAGAGACGATATAAAGCGACCATTTTCCAAATTCCGAGTATTGGACAGGGTTCTTGTCGATGCCAGTCACCTTTAAGATAGAATCTTCATTTTTTACGATGTCATTGAGGTTAAAATATTTATTTTGCAGTTGTAATAATGGAACGTTTAGTCTTGTTAATGCAAAAACAAGGCAAAGCATAGCCGCCACGATTAAGGCCACCCCGGGATAAAAACGTTTATTATAGCCGCGAACGCGATTTTTGTGCATATGGAAAACTCCTTTTTCTTGTTAGTTCTATGGTAATGGAGATGAGAGAGAAAGGCAAGGGGGAGCTGGTGTGGTTCAGTCCTGAGCGTTCTTCGCAGTGGTTGACTTTTTTGTATCACATCCTAGTAGTTGAACTCGGGCTCACAGGACTGACGTCCACTTCCCGTAGTAGCCGCACGACTTGTTCCAAGTCCCTTGCGTTACTCCGGTCCAGTGATTCGTTTCTGACCGCTTTTTCTCGTATCATGTAGTTGAACTCGGGCTCACAGGGCCGACGTCCATTTCAACAAACATCCGCACGACTTGTTCCAAGTCCCTTGCGGTGTTTGTTTCCAATGATTCGTCCCTGAGCGTTCGCCCTCGTATCCTGATTTTAATATTTCTGTAATCTTATGTGAAGGGGTTGTAATATTCGGGTGCTATAATAGGGAGGATTAAAATATCGAAGGATTAGAAAGCTGGTGAGTTTATGATTGAAATGATGAATGTAACTAAGAAATATAATAAAGGTATCATTGCTATTAATAATTTATCTATCCAAATTAAGGATGGAGAGTTCGTTTATGTAGTAGGGCCTTCTGGTGCAGGTAAATCAACTTTCATTAAAATGATGTATCGCGAAGAAAAAGCAACTAAAGGTAGAATTCGTGTAGGTAAATATGATTTGATGAAAATTAGAGATCGTCAAATTCCATTCCTACGTCGTTATGTAGGGGTTGTCTTCCAAGACTTTAAACTCTTACAACATAAAACTGTATACGAAAACGTGGCATATGCGATGGAGGTTATTGAAAAATCTCCTCGGGAAATTAAACGCCGTGTAGAAGACGTTTTAGAGTTAGTAAACCTAAAACACCGTATGAACAATTTCCCAAATGAATTATCTGGTGGGGAACAACAACGTGTAGCGATTGCCCGTGCAATTGTGAATACACCTGGAATCCTGATTGCCGATGAGCCAACAGGGAACCTTGACCCAGATACTTCTATGGAAATCATGGATATCCTTGAGCGTATCAATGAACAAGGAACAACAATCGTAATGGCAACACACAATAGCCAAATCGTTAACGAGAAAAAGCATCGTGTAATTGCGATTGAGAATGGTCAAATTGTACGTGACCAAGAACAGGGGGAATACGGATATGAAGATTAGAACGATGGGTCGTCATATACGTGACGCCTTCAAGAGTCTTTTCAGAAATGGATTGATGACATTTGGTGCGGTTTCTGCAGTATCAATGATCTTATTAATCGTAGGGGTGTTCGTATCACTTCTATTTAACGTGAATAAAATCGGTTCAGATATTGAAAATGACGTAAACGTACGTGTGTTTATTGATTTGGCAGCTGACCAAACAAAAACAGATGAATTAGAAGCAAAAATTAAAGCCTTAGATGGCGTTGAGTCTGTTACTTTCCGTTCTAAAGACGAAGAGTTAGAAGACGTAACAAAGAACTTCGGGGAAGAGTTATCATTATTCAAAAATGATGCAAACCCACTTCGTAATGCGTTCGACGTAAAAGCAGTGGAACCACAAAAAACAAGTGCCATTGCAAAAGAAATCGAAGGTATGGATTACGTAGCACGTGTTCGTTACGGGGAAGCTCGTGCGGATAACTTATTCCGAATTGTTGCTACAGCGCGTAATATCGGTGCGGTTGTGATTTTAGGACTATTAGCATTAGCAATGTTCTTAATTTCAAATTCAATTCGTGCAACGATTTACGCACGTAGAACAGAAATTCAAATCATGCGCCTTGTAGGGGCGACAAAAGCTTACATTCGTTGGCCATTCTTCTTAGAAGGCGGTATGATTGGATTAATCGGTTCAATTATCCCAATCGGATTAGTATGGTCTGTATACCTATGGGTGTATAAAGGCGGTTCAGATTTCTTCTCTGGATCAAGCTTTAGCCTACTCGATCCAAATCCATTCTTGATTTATGTATCAGCAGGAATGGTTGCCATCGGTGTTCTTATCGGTGCGTTTGGTTCAGTTCTTTCAATGAGAAAGTTCTTGAAAAAATAGTTAAGAATCATAGAAGGAGCGCAGTTGTGTGCTCCTTCTTTATCTTCCAGCATAAATTATGTAAAATAGCAATAGACTTTATCGGTCTATTGCTTATTTTATTGGAGTGTGATTGGATGCCAGGATTAACTTTAAAACTTTACCAAGAATATTTAGAAGATGTTTATAAAAATCGGAAAAATGACCAAGGGCTCTTTATTAAATTAGTCGAAGAAATTGGAGAAGTTGCAGAACAAATTAGCATTCGAGACGGAAGAAAAGATGGAGATAAAGAAGCAGTACTTGAAGAATTGGGAAAAGAACTTGCGGATGTGATTCACTATACGATTGCTATTGCAGGAGTAAACGGAATTGACTTAGAGAAAGTCATCTTAGAAAAAGACTTAAGTGCGGCTATCAAATATCAACATTCAACGAACTTGATGGAGTACATAGAGCAAACAGCAAAATACGACTAGTTTACAGCAAGAAAACACTTGCTTTCCATCCTTGTTTAGAGTACGATAGGTCTTGGAAAAGTAAGTGAAATGATGGGTACAGAAAGTTCTGATTGCTGAGAAAGAACCCCCGCTCTTTAACTGAACCTACCAAATAGGTGATTATGAAAATAATCCGGTGAAATCATCGTTATCAATGTTAAAGAGACATTTACAACGTAAGTGTAATTAAGGTGGTACCGCGAGTCATTCGTCCTTTTTTAGGGGAGTGGCTTTTTTTATTTCACAAAAAACGAAAAAGGAGTCAAGCAGATGGCAGAAAAAACAAACTTACAAAGAGAAGATTTCTCTAAATGGTATATTCAAACCATTCAAAAAGCAGATTTAATGGATTATTCACCAGTGCGTGGATGTATGATTTTTAAACCAGACGGATATGAAATCTGGGAACATATTCAAGAGGAATTCAACCGTCGTTTCAAAGAAGAAGGCATTCGTAATGCGTACTTCCCAATGTTAATTCCAGAAAGCTTCTTCACAAAAGAAGCAGACCATATTGAAGGGTTCGCTCCTGAATTACCATGGGTGACAGAAGCAGCTGGTGAAAAATTAGAAGAACGTTTAGCGCTTCGTCCAACAAGTGAAACAATGATTGGAACAGCTTTTTCAAACTGGATTAATTCATACCGTGATCTTCCATATGAAATCAACCAATGGGCAAACGTATTCCGTTGGGAAAAGAAAACTTTACCATTCTTACGTACTTCAGAGTTCTTATGGCAAGAAGGACATACAGCGCACGCAGATGAAGAAGATGCACGTCGCCGTACAATGAGAATGTTAGATATCTACAAAGAAGTTGTAGAAGGCGTATTAGCAGTGCCAGTTTACGAAGGACAAAAAACTCCTTCTGAACGTTTCGCAGGCGCGGTAGATACTTACTCAATCGAAGCGATGATGAAAGACGGTAAAGCTGTTCAAGCGGGAACTTCTCACTACATGGGAACAAAATTCGCTGAAGCGTTCGACATCAAATATTTAACAAAAGAAAACGAACACGTACATGCGCATACAACTTCATGGGGAGTATCGACTCGTTTAATCGGTTCATTAATCATGACTCACGGTGACGAACAAGGATTAGTATTACCTCCAAAAGTAGCTCCAACACAAGTAGTCTTAATTCCAGTTGGACCATGGAAGAAAAATCCAGCTATCTTAGAAAAATTAGAAGAGCTTCAAAAAGAATTGAAAGCTGCTGGATTACGCGTGAAGATTGACGATACTGACAACTCACCAGGATTCAAATTCAATGAGTGGGAATTACGTGGTGTTCCAATGCGTATCGAATGCGGACCTCGCGACTTGGAAAACAATCAAGTGATGACAAAAATGCGTGACTTAGATGAAAAAGTAGCAGTAGGATTCGATGGATTAGTAGATAGAATCTTAGCAGAATTAGATACAATGCAAGGCCGTCTGTTAGAAACAGCTCGTGCGATGCGTGCTTCTAACGAATATACAAACATTGATACTTTAGATGAGTTGAAAGCTCATATCGAAGCTAAACGTGAAGCTGGCGAAGTACCTGGTTGGGTATTAGTTGGTTGGGATGGAACAGAAGAAAGCGAAGCAAAAATCAAAGAAGAAACAGGCTTCACAACTCGTAACATTCCATTTAACGCTCCAGTGAAAAAAGAAAAATGTATCGTAACTGGTAAACCAGCCACTCATACGGTTTGGATTGCTCGTGCATATTAATCGATTAGGAACTAGTTGGTAGGAGGACAAGATTATGAAAATCAATAAGGCCATTCAAGAATTTGTAGATAGTGCGATTGCTTCAGGGTATGTTTCAAAAGAAGACCGTTACTATTTATTAAATCGCGTGCTTTATTTAGTGGGAGAAGAATCTTTTGAAAGTTCGAAAGAGGTGGAGCAACCTTCTTTATTAGATGCGATGGCAAACTTAGTGGAAGCTGCCGTTGAAAGTGGGAAGATTGAAAACGACTCTGAAGAACGCGACTGGTTGGAACAAGAGTTAATGAACCTTGTGATTCCAAAACCTTCTGAATTGAACCGTCTATTCTGGGATAAATACGAAGAAGGACCTAAAGTTGCGACCGATGCGTTTTATAAAATCGCGCTCGATTTGAATTTAATTAAGGTGAAGGATATCGCTAAAAATATTTCCTTTAATGGAGAAACAGAGTATGGCGATTTAGAAATCACGATTAACTTATCAAAACCAGAAAAAACAAAAGAAGAAATCATCAAAGCAGCGCAGTCGAAGGATTTCAATTATCCTGCCAACCGTCTTTGCTTTGAAAACGTAGGCTACCATGGTCGTATTAACTGGCCAGGTCGCGCTAACCACCGTATTGTCGGAATGGAACTTGGTGGAGAGTCTTGGGGTTATCACTATTCTCCATATGCTTATTATTCTGAGCATGCCATCTTCTTGTCTGAAAACCTAGAACCAATGAAAGTGGACGAGGGAGCGTTTAGCCGACTCCTTGAAATCGTGACACAATTCCCTCATTATTTTGTAGGGTCAAACGCAGGACTTCCAATTGTTGGAGGATCGATTTTGAGTCATAACCACTATCAAGGGGGCCGTTACGAATTCCCAATGAATCGTGCTAAAGTTTTAGAAACTGGTATTTCTAAAAAGTTTGACACTGTTCAAATCGAACGCCTTTACTGGCCGCTTTCTGCGCTTCGTCTTCGCGGAAATAACCGTGAGGAAGTATTTGAAGTGGCAGTTGATATCTTAAAAGCATGGGAAAACTACGAAAACAAAGATCTTGAAATCTTACGTGAATCTAATGGGGAACCGCACAATGCGATTACTCCAATCGTGCGTCGTCAAGGAGATGCGTATGAGTTTGATTTAGTATTACGTAACAACCGTACAACTGCGGAATTCCCTGATGGAATTTTCCACCCACATGCGGATGTACAACATATTAAAAAAGAAAATATCGGTTTAATTGAAGTAATGGGGCTTGCGATTTTACCGCCACGTCTTGAACGTGAACTTCGCGAAGTGAGAGATTATCTCGTTGGAGAAGGAAGTCTTGAAGTTGTTGCAGAAATTCACCAAGAATGGGCGAAAGAATTAAAAGCACAAGCACCAACCAAAGAAACTGTAGACGCATTTTTACAAAAAGCGGTTAGTGCAAAATTCTGCCGCGTGTTAGAATATGCAGGCGTCTTTAAACAAACAAAAGAAGGCCAAGAAGCATTCAGCGCCTTCATGCATGAATTTACGAAATAGTTAGAAAGGAAGTGCCGTATGACAATCCTCGCACTAGATACATCGAATAAGACATTATCGGTCGCTGTAGAACTGACAGACGGTACCATTATTGAACAAACGATTGAGAACACGTTGCAACATAGTGTTCTCCTTGTGCCAACCATCGAAGCCGTTTTTAAAGAAGCCGGTATTACAGCAAAAGACTTAACGAAGGTCATTGTTGCTGAAGGGCCTGGTTCTTATACAGGACTTCGAATTGGCGTTACCGTTGCAAAAACACTTGCGAAGAGTCTGGGGATTCCACTTGTTGGCGTCTCCAGTCTCGACGTCTTTTTACCGACCCTTGCTTCTAAAGTGGAAGTAGGAGAAGTCGTTGTGCCGTTTTTTGATGCTAGACGCGGAAATATTTTCGCAGTAGGTTATCAAAAGACTGACGAAGGCTTTAAAAAGGTAATCTCGGAACAACATATTTCATGGGATGATTTCTTGAAAGTGTTGCCGGAACATGCAGCGGGAGTGACTTTTGTAGGACAATTACAGTCGATTACAAAAGAAGCAATCGACGGAAAAGGAGCGAGTGAGGCGAAGTGGCTTGAAGCAAGTGACGCTATCCCTCACGCCACATCGCTTATCGAATTAGGAAGAAATAAGGAAGCTGTTGACGCGGACGTCTTCGTCCCAATGTACTTGAAACTGGCAGAAGCAGAAGAGAATTGGCAAGCTGAGCATCCTTTAGAAAAGGGGTCAGTGTATGTGGAACGAGTTTAAAGAACGCTTCATGCAGTGGTTTGAAAAAATCAAAGCGCTGTTTTTAGAAGAAACGCAACAGATGGATCCGATTCGCGACCAGTTTGAGAACTTTGAAAAAAGAGTGATTCTTGGAAACGGGGCGCAGGCCAAAATCAGAATCGGACTTCCAGAAGATGCCACTCGCATTTTTGAAGTGGAGAAGGCTGCGTATGATGGCGAATCTCCATGGGCAAAGGATGTTCTTGAAAAAGACGTCGCACATAATCCAGCTGCCATTTATATCGTGCTGGAAGTGGAAGAGGAAATCGTCGGTTTCATCGGATCGAGAACGACAGAGGGAACAGATTTACATATCACGAATGTGGCTGTACTACACGATTATCGCTTCTTGAATGTCGCAACTTTATTATTGAAAGCATTAGAAAAAATCGCCCGCGCGCTCGACAAGAAAGAAATTACGCTCGAAGCTCGCGTGTCGAATACAAAAGCTATTAAGCTCTATCGCAAGAATGGATACGAGGTAGTGGGGACAAAGGAAAATTACTATACTCCTGAAAATGAGGATGCCGTGGAAATGCTCTATGCATTACCGCCAAAAACGCCGTCTTCATTCCATTCATCAGAGTATTCATTTACAAGATTACATCCAGCTGATTTAGCGATGGCAGAGGCATTAGTCGCATTAGTGCAAGAAAATTACGAGCATCCAAATAATTGGAGTACCGAGAGTTTCCTTGCCGATTTAGAAAATCCAACAAACACGTATTACGGAGTATGGATGCAACGCCAACTAGTCGGATTCCTTGGAGTCCAAAGCGTACTGGACGAAGCAACCATCACGAATATCGTGATTGCGAAAGACTATCAAGGCAAAGGTCTCGCGCAACGTTTATGGCAAATGGCCTTATATGATTTAAAGCAAAAAGACGTGAAAGTTGTTTTCTTAGAAGTGCGCGAAAGCAACAAGCGTGCTCAATATTTATATGAAATTCTAGGGTTCGAAGCCTTCCATACGAGAAGTGATTATTACAGTGACCCAGTTGAAGATGCGATTGAATATCGCTTAGAAATTGAACAAAGATAGGAGGAGCAATATGAAAGAAACATTGATTCTAGCAATTGAAAGTAGTTGTGATGAGACAAGTGCAGCCGTCATTCAAAACGGGAACACCATCCTTTCAAATATTGTAGCCTCTCAAATTAAAAGTCATATGCGTTTTGGTGGGGTTGTGCCAGAGATTGCTAGCCGCCATCACGTCGAACAAATTACACAAGTCATCGACGAAGCCCTTGCAAAAGCAGGTAAAACGTTGGATGACATGGACGCCATTGCAGTGACATATGGTCCAGGTCTTGTCGGAGCTCTTTTAATTGGGATTTCTGCAGCGAAGGCTTTGGCTCTAGCAAGTGGAAAACCACTGATAGCAGTGAACCACATGGCAGGACATATTTACGCCAACCAACTTGTGGAACCTTTGCAATTTCCACTAATGGCGCTTGTCGTAAGTGGTGGACATACAGAACTTGTATATATGCCAGAAGATGGCGAGTTCCAAATCATCGGAGAAACAAGAGATGATGCTGCAGGGGAAGCGTACGATAAGATTGGTCGTATTTTGAACTTGCCATATCCTGGTGGAAAGAAAATGGACGAACTAGCTCATCTAGGAACGGACACTTATGACTTCCCACGCGCGATGATTCATGAAGACCATTTTGATTTCAGTTTTAGTGGATTGAAATCGGCGGTCATCAATCGTGTGCATAACGCGAAACAAAAAGGTGAAGAGATTATCCCTGAAGATTTAGCGGCAAGTTTCCAAGCCAGTGTCGTAGAAGTTCTTGTCGAAAAAACAAGACGCGCGCTTGAAGCGTATCCTGTAAAACAATTCGTGTTAGCAGGAGGAGTGGCAGCCAATAAGGGTCTTCGTACAGCTATGACGCAGATGATGGAAGAACACTACCCAGCAGTCACATTTTCTATCCCACCATTATCACTTTGCGGGGATAATGCGGCGATGATTGGTGCAGCAGCCTATACAAAATACATGCAAAAAGACTTTGCAAATATGGATTTAAACGCAATTCCCGGACTTGAATTAGGGGATGAATAAAACTATTGCAAATTCAATTTGAGCATGTTATTATATTCGTGTTGCATTATGCATGCGAAAATAAATAACTCTGGATTAGCAAATAATTCAGGGCAGGAGGAATAGAAATGAAACAAGGAATTCACCCAGAATATCGTCCAGTAGTTTTCATGGATACAACTACAGGATTCAAATTCTTATCAGGTTCAACAAAGACTTCAAGTGAAACAGTTGTATGGGAAGACGGAAACGAATACCCATTACTACGTGTGGAAATCACTTCTGATTCTCACCCATTCTACACAGGTCGTCAAAAATTCACTCAAGCAGACGGACGTGTGGATCGTTTCAACAAAAAATACGGTCTCAAATAAGAACTTTACAAACTCTCTCACTTCGAGAGAGTTTTTTTGTGCGTTCAAGAGTTCCGCCAAGGGCGGCGATTATGGTATTAGCAGGAATGGTGCTAGAAAGAGAATTCTTATTATCAGCCATTGTTTATTGAAACAAAATAGCGGGATACCGGAGAAAGCCTTGGAGTCTTTCTCCTTCGAAGCCTCAAACAAGCCGTAATGGATAAATCCATAACGGCTTTTAATTCGCATTCGCTATGATTCCCCGCTATGGTTTCAATAAATGTCTGATAAGCGAATTCTCTTTTAATGTTTTTGTGTAATACCATAATCGCCTTCTTGGCATAAAATTCTACTCGAGGAGAGAGTTTATAAAGTTCTATTCTCGAAAAAAGGGTAAGAGAGAAGGGATAGAGTGTGTGCGTTTCATGAGGAGAGCAGATGTAACATTTTTGTTACGTAACAAAAATGTTACATCTTGGAGTGAGAGTGGAAATTAACAAATATGTTAATTTTGGACATAAAAAAACAGCCTTGCGAGGAGCAAAGCTGTTTGAAATGTTATTTATATGTGTCTTCAAGTTTTGCCATGAATGCGCCAAGCCATGTACCGAATCCTAACATCACAACGCAAGCAAGGTATTGAACGATATCAAATCCAGCGTAGTTTGTTGGGATGATCATTACAGTTGAAGCAAGCACGATTCCGAAAATGAAGTGGAATAATTGTGGGTAAGCTTTCTTGAAAATGTAGTGTACAAGTTTTGAGAAGAGCGCTAGTGTTACAAGTCCACCTAATGCGATTGGAAGAATCACGCTCATGTCTAATGTTTTGAAACCATCTGACATTTGTTTGTACATTCCCATGTATACGATGAAGTTTGATGGGCTAAGTCCAGGAACGATAATTCCTAAAGCAATTAATCCACCAGCAATCATCCAAGTGAAGAAGTTTGCTTCCACGCTACCGCCGATTGCATTTTCACCTAAATAAAGAAGTACGCATCCGCCAATAAATGAAGCAAGTAGAATGAGAATATCACGTGTTGAGCGACCTTCTTTTCCAGCTTCTTTCCAAAGAGCAGGGATTGTTCCGACGATACATCCGATGAAGAACCAAAGGATGATTGTTTCAAAGTTTCCAAGTAAGTAACTTACGCCGAATGATAGAACTACGATACCTGCAAGAGCACCGATTCCGACTGGTAAGAAGAATAATACGTTTTTCTTGAAGTCTTTTGTGACGTTTGCTAAGAAAGCAATCATGCGTTCATAAAGTCCAAAGATAGCAGCAAGTGCACCACCGCTGACACCTGGTAGGATAAATCCTGATCCGATGAACATTCCTTTAATGAATCGTAAGAACCAGTCATTTTTCTTTTGTTTATCTAATTGATGTTGAGTTGATCTTTGTTCCATAGTACCTCCAATAAATAATTCTGTCTTCTATTATACTGTAATTTGAAAGATGAGCAAGTAATGTTAAGTCTCTTAAAGAAATCTTTCCATTCATTGCGTGTTAAATGCTTTTTTGTTATACTTGAAGGGTGAAAGTTTATAGTTTTTATGACTTAAACAATCTAAATTTTCAAACTGAAAGGAGTTGAATGGATGAAAATTGCTGTAGTTACAGATAGCACTGCTTACTTAACAAAGGAAGAACTTGCTGAGTACGGTGTTTATGTATTGCCGATGTCTGTTATTTTCGGACAAGAAACTTATCGTGAAGAAATTGATATTACTGCTGAAGAATTTTATGCAAAAGTAAAAAGTTCTCCAGTCTTTCCAACAAGTACACAACCAGCTGTAGGGGAAACATACGAATTATTCCACGAACTTGCAAAAGATTATGACGCTATTATTCCTATTACTATTTCTAGTGGAATTAGTGGAACTTACCAAACATGTGTGGCTGTTGCCGAAGATATGAAAGACGAAATAGCCATTTATCCAATCGATTCAGAGATTAGTTGTGCACCGCAAGCGCGTGCAGTAAAACTAGCCGCTATCATGGCGAAATCTGGAGAATATTCACCAGAAGAAATCGTTGAAACAGTTCAACGTTTAGTGGACCGTACGACAGCTTACTTTATCGTTGATGATTTAAGCAACTTGCAACGTGGTGGACGTTTATCAGCAGGGGCTGCTTTAGTCGGTTCTATGTTGAAAATTAAGCCAATCTTGACATTCGTTGATAAGAAAATCGTTCCTTTCGAGAAAATTCGTACGCAACAAAAAGCGATGAAACGAATTGAACAATTATTTGCAGACGAAACAGGAACAACAGATGGTGACGGCTATGAATTAGTCATCATCCATGCAAATGCTCCAGAAGCGGGTGAAGCTTGGAGACAAAAAATGCAAGAACAATATCCTAAATTACGTACTTCATTATCGTATTTTGGACCTGTTGTAGGAACTCACCTTGGTGAAGGTGCCTTAGGGTTCTCATGGGATATCGTACAAGAAAAGAATTTAGAAAAATAAAGAGTGGGGGAACCCGCTCTTTTTCTTCATGAAACAGAGGGATACAAATGACACTTGTTGTAAAAAAGATGTTAGCCAACACGCTTAAAGAACTAATGAATGAAAAGCCGTTGACAAAGATTACTGTACAGGATTTAACGAAGAAATGCGGGATTAGTCGTCAAACGTTTTATAATCATTTCCATGATATTTATGAATTGGTCGAATGGATTTATTTAAATGAGGCGCATATCACGCTAGGTGAGAATATTTCTTATGAGAATTGGCAAGACGCCCTGGAGGCACTCTTTCAATATATGGATGACAATCGCAACTTTGTCCTTAACACGTATCGTTCTGTCAGCAAGGAAAATGTCGAGCGACTCTTGCAACGGGAAGTGGAGCGTTTCTTGACGGATTTGATTTTCAATGAAATTAATGTCAGTGGCGCAGAAGCAGAACAAGTTCAATTCTCGATTGAGTTTTATACGTATGCGCTCGTTGGTGTAGGACTTGATTGGATTAGTCGTCAAATGCCTGGTACGGCCAAAGAACTCGTTGAAAAAATCGAACAAGTCATGATTGGAACGATTGTAGCTCGAATTTCTCAGTAAAAAACTTTACAATTCCATCCCAGTGTCCAAAGTTTGGACATTGGGATTTTTTTGTCTATGGTGCTTTTGGTGAAACGGGAGTAGAGTAATGCATGTAAAGAACAAAACCTGATTTTCAGGAAATAGGAGGAATTACTATGTATCATTCAAATGGAAATTACGAAGCATTTGCTCGCCCTAAAAAACCACAAGGCGTTGA
>CALCML010000179.1 GCA_937967765.1 uncultured Carnobacterium sp. | reverse complement strand
ATCTATATGTTATTTCTTCCAACTCGGATAATTGTTCTAAAATGAAATCTAAATACTCTTTACTTGAAGCCATAATCTATACCTCCAAAATTTGCATTTGTCTACCCCGATTTAATCCATGTTACCCGAAAACTTATGAGCATTTTTCCAAGTCTTTCCCTGGTTTAAAGATTCATAATTGGTTTGATTATTATTAATATCCGTAAATCTTAAATGTATTTTTCCTTCAGAATCAATTTCTCCCTCAACTTTAAGAGATGTATCTGGAGCATCAGAAATATAAATCATCCTATTTTCCTCAATTCTTACAAAATACCATAGACTTCTAGCCATAGCCCTATCAACCTCTATAAGTCCATAGTTAGAATTTGGTATTATGATAGCATTTTCAAGAGATAAACTATCTAATATTTCTTGTTTAGTTAGTGGTTTATGAATGGTATCTTTCGCAGGAAGCGTAGGAGAATAATTTTCCTCATAGACAATAGGCTTGCCCTCAGAGTCTAAATTATCATGTTGAACATTCCTATCACTATCTCCTAAGGAAACTTTTACTACATCCCATGTCCCAGTCCCAAGTTCATCCAACATCGCAAGGCTAACCCTATTTCCATCCCACTTTATCCAGTACTTACCTGCTGAAATTGGTGAAAATCCATCATCGAGGGAGGTTTCTGCGCCTAAATCTTCAATAAATAAAGGATTTATCCTTTCAAATAAACTTACATTTGACAAAAGCAAGAACGAAGCCTCATCAACTACTAGCGTATGTTTTTTATCAGGGGAAATAAAAGTATAGTAGGTACTTACAAGATGACCACCTAAAAAAATTAAAGACCCAAATAAGAATCCTGCAATTAATAAAATCCAGCCTGTTACCAGAATAACTCTAGCAATGTTACTAGAATATTTCTTCCAAAATAGCTTTAGAAAAAAGATAAGCCAAGCTACAATCATCAGTAAAAGAATAAATAGGACATCTTCTTGCCTTAATTGTAACCCAAAGAAATCAATTAATATTCTATAACCAGTCCTACTTTTTATATATAAAAGTATCATGGAAACTGCTAGCCATATTAATGTTATTGCTGATAGAATGTATGTTTTTATCTTGTTATTTTTTACTTTTACCATGTTTTTATCCTATAAATTCTAATTTATATTTATTATACCATAAAAAATAAGCCTACAGATTTTACTCCGTAGTCTTAGTATATTTTTATATTAACTTATTAACTTCGTTTTGAACCTCTAAATATCCTCTTTTTTGTTCGCTTTTAGAAAATCAGATTTTTCCTTAGCTATCCGCTCTGCCTCTTGTTTAGCAAATAATAGCTTAATTGCCTTATCCCTACGAGCCGCTAAAGTACCAACATCGTGCCGTGTTTTACGCATAATTCCTTCATCAAGAATGAGAATTTCATTATCGTAATCCTTAATTTTTCGATAAGCTTTAGCATAAGAATCATATAGCGCAGGAGCATCATAGCCGTTATATCGAGCTTTATCAAAAAGTGCAATAGCTTCATCTACTTTGCCATTTTTCCTGCCAGATCCCTCTCTATATCCTACGTGCATAATTACACCTCCATCAGGTGTTTATGTTATACAATAAAGGCATTGTTTTTTCAAGTATTAAAAATCCCGATTTGATAAATATTTAGAATAGTAAGCAGTTCAATGTTACGAAGAAACTTTGCCAATCATCTTATCAACTCACCATTATTTAGTCAACCATCTTATCAACTCACCAAATCAATAACCGTATCGGCTGATTACTTTTCAAATTCCCCAATTTCGGATATCTTCCCTCAAAACAAAAAACCGTGATTATCCTTCCGGCTTAAAACCAGACCTCAAATCACGGAAAGCCTTTATTTACTTATCTTATTACACTCTTATTTATCAACCCTTGACATTAATACTACCGTCTCAACATGCGCAGTCATCGGGAACATATCCACGGGTTGCACGTATTGCGCCTCGTAGCCTCGTTCCTTGAAGTGTACAAGGTCGCGAGCGAGTGTTGCTGGGTTACAGCTCACATACACGATACGTTCTGGGATAGTTTCGCATGCTGCTTCGATAAAGGCAAGGTCGAGCCCTTTGCGCGGTGGATCCACCACAACGACATCTGGTTGGATGCCTTCTTCCTTCCAGCGTGGCATGATTTTCTCAGCCGCACCCGTTTCAAAGTGCACATTTGTTACGCTATTCAATTTCGCATTTTCCTTAGCCATCACAATCGCATCATCCACGATTTCCATGGCATAGACTTTCTTGGCATCTCGGGCGAAGGCCAAGCTCATCGTCCCGATACCGCAATACGCATCCACGACGGTCTCGCCGCCCTTCAAATCCGCAGCGTCGATGGCTTGTTGATAGAGCACTTCGGTTTGCACGGTATTCACTTGGAAGAACGAACGCGCGCTAATCTTGAACGTGAATTCGAACAATTTCTCTTCGTACACATCTTCCCCGAATAACACCTTCGTCTCACGTCCCATGATGACGTTCGTTGGCTTCGGTTGGATGTTTTGCACGATAGACACCACTTCCGGATGCGCCGCTGTAATATCTCTGACAATCGCCTCCGCTTGTGGCAACATCTTTGTTCTCGTCACGAAAATAATCATCACTTGCTTCGTACGCAAGCCGCGTCGCACGATAATATGCTTCAAGTCACCAGTATGATTCGCCTCATCATACGCCACCACTGGATACTTTCTTAAAATATCACGAACGGCTACAATCAAGCGGTCGATTTCAGGGTCTTGAATATGGAAATCTTCCATCGGAATTAAGTCATGCGAGTTCTTCTTGAAGAAGCCTGTCGTCAACTGACCGTCTACCGTACGCACTGGAATTTGCGCCTTATTTCGGTAGCCCAGCGCACTCTCCATCCCAAGCGTTGGACGCACTTCTAATTCTGGCATCTTCGCAATTTTAGTCATCACATTTTTCACTTGTTGCTGCTTGAAGGCCAGCTGGCTCTCATACGTCATATGCTGCAGCGGCATTGTCCCCACACGTGTTCCAAGAGCATCTTTCACGTCCACGCGATTCAGGCTCACTTCCAGCCACTCCTCCACACGCGCGTAGCCGTAGCTTTTTCCAATCTTCATCGTCTTCACACGCACGACTTCTCCAGGAATACTATTTTCAATAAATAGCGGGAATCCATCGACCTTTCCAACGCCCAGTCCTTCATGCGTTAAATCCTCGATTGTTACTGTATATAATTCGTTTTTCTTCATTTCTGTTCCTCCAGAGTTTATCACGTTTATTATACCGTCTTTTAGTGGAAATAAAAAGGCTACTCCAACAAGTGTCAGAGTAGCCAATTCAATTTTATTAATATCCAAAAGGTTTGAGCTGAATATCCACCTCGTACCCATTTTGGTGCGCTAGTTCAATCAGCGTCGATAGATTAGGCGTTCCTTTCCCACGCTCCAACCTTGCCAGCGCTGTACGGTTAAATCCTACTTTCTTTGCATATTCCTCTCTGGTTGAATTGTTTTCCATACGAAGTTTAATAATGCGTAGTGATGCCCGATGTCGTGCTAATTCTTTCGCCAAATCCTCTTTAAAGTTCGGATAGCGGGAGGCAATAATCGAGAATTTCTCTGTTCTTAAGGAAGTCACTGCCATTCACCCCTTCCGTAATATCTTCTGCTTCAAAGACCAAATACATGATTCCTTCTTCTTCATCGAATCTCCCCCATTTTTCGATCATCTCAGGAGTCACACCTTCTTCTTCAATCAGCTGTAGAATCGCAGCAGCCTTTACCATTCTCCCATACGGCAATCCCATTAATTCTTCAAAGTTCTCCTCTGTAAATTCGCGTTTATACCTCATAAATACACCTCCGTTTTTCTTGAGTGTAACATTTTTGTTACGTAACAAAAATGTTACATCTTGCTCTCTTCTTATACTATTTTGCTCAAAAAATCCTCCAAAAGACCAAACTCTTTGGAGGAATTACGATTAAATCGGCATTTTTACTTATTTTCAACTCGAAGGCCTAGTTGTCTATGGAGCCTTAACTCTCAAAGCACCATCGTCCTTGCATGGATTGTGGCTCCATTTTTTCTTTTAAAAAAAGCAAAAAACAAAATCCCTGCACTGGATTACGAAGAATCTTACGGATTTTATAATAGCTGTAACGGGAATAAGCATTAAAAGAGAATTAGCAGGAGTACGTCCTCTTGAGGACGTACTCCTGCTTTGAATCTTTAAAGGTGAGAGACTACAGGCTCGAACCGGTGCCCCGTTATAGCTTTTATAAAAGAATCCGTAAGGATTCGCAGTA
>CALCML010000178.1 GCA_937967765.1 uncultured Carnobacterium sp. | reverse complement strand
TTATTTTCTAGAGAATCTTTGAGGCTCAGTAGGATTGAGACCTTGGCTCAATCCGCTACAGCTATTGTCGTTATTATGAAGATAACCGAAGGTAATCTAAGGTTTTATAGTACTACATAAAATAATCTTCGTACTGACATTATTTATTTTTCGAATGATAATTGGGCAGATAGTTCTACCGCGCGCTTTTCAAAGGTCACCATTCCCTCTTTCAACGCTCTTTGCAGCCCTTCTAGCGATGCATACACTAGCTTCTTGTTGTCAACAACTCTTTCCCCATTAATCCATACATCTTGGACATTAGAAGCATTGGCCGAATACACCAAGGCCGCATACGCATCATGCACAGGGAACATATTCACAGAGGACGTTTCAACAAGCACCACATCTGCTTTTTTGCCTGCTTCAAGCGCGCCAACTTCTTTGCCGAGTCCAAGCGCTTTTGCCCCGCCTCTTGTCGCCAAAGCCACGATTTCTTTTGCAGGGAACGCGCTACGGTCCTTCAGATGCGTTTTATGGAAATTAGCTACCATTCGCATTTGAGTGAATAAATCTAGCGTATTCCCGCTACTTGGTCCATCCGTTCCTAATCCAACTGTCACTCCATGGTCTAGCAAACTACGAATCGGTGCAACTCCTTTTGCAGACTTCGTATTGGCGCCGATGCAATGAACAACGCTGACTTTTGGATACTTAGCCAGAATTTCGACATCAGATTCCGTCATCAGAATCCCATGTGCTAGAATGACTGGCACTTCGAAAAATCCAAGCGACTCTAAGAATTCGATGGGTGTTTGGTTATAGCTTTTACGGAAATAATCCATCTCGTATGTCATCTCAGAGACATGGAGCGTAATAGGAACTTGGTTTTCTTTTGCAAACGCTAGAATCGCTCTCATCACTTCTTCGGTATTTGTATTTGGAGCATGAGGAGCAATTAATGGATGTACGAGTTCGTCACCTCTCCACTTGTCAATAAAGGCTTGAGTATAGGCTAGGGCTTCATCCGTATTCCTGCTATCGGGCGTCTTCATATCAATAATCGTTTCGCCTACAAGTGAACGCATCTTCATTTCTTTTGCGACTGTGGCAACGGCATCTTCAAAATAATACATATCACACATTGCAGTCACCCCTGCTAGTTGCATCTCTGCAATCGCATAGGCCGTACTTTTGGCGATTAAGGATTCATCGACTACTTCTTGTTCTAGTGGAAATAGGAAGCGTCTGAGACGGTCTGGGCAATCGTCTCCTAATGAACGAAACGGAATCATCCCGCAATGCGTATGAGCGTTCACGAATCCAGGAAGTAGGATTCCGCCCTTTGCATCCATCCACTCTTCTGCCTTACTTTCCTCAAATTGATTCATCGCACCTACTTCAACAATAGAGTGCTCCTCCATCACTATATACCCACTTCGGTACTCTGTAAAGGCATCATCCATCGTTAAAATCCATGCATTTTTATACCCGATTCTCATCATTGCCTCTCCTTTCATGTCTTCTTTATTCTAATTGAATTCCATTATAAGAACAATCAAAACTCGCATTAG
>CALCML010000177.1 GCA_937967765.1 uncultured Carnobacterium sp. | reverse complement strand
CCTTTCTTTGCTTTACTATCGTATCAGTATACGCCTTCAATGTAAATTATTTTTGGCCGGCAACTCGTATGGCGTATGCATCGAGTAAGATTCGGCTGATGACTTGTAGTGGTAAGCGCGAGCGAACTTCATAATCTGGGAAATACGAACTCTCTGATTTATACCCAACAAATGTGATATCACTGAGTTTTGCTAGAGGACTCGCTCCATTTGCGGTAATTAAAATAACCGGCACTTCATTTTGTTGACAAACACGCGCTGCTTCCACCAATTCTTCGGTATGTCCATTCAATGAAATAATAATCGCCACATCTTGGGCATTTAAACGGTGGCTGATCGTTCGGATAATATTTGGATCCACATACTGTTCGCAGGTACGCTCCAATAGGTGGAGTTTGATTTCCATCTCGGTTGCAATCATTTCACTGAGGCCACGCGAAAATAAATACACTCGTTGGGCCCCAAAAATCGCTTGAACGGCATCCTCAATCGTTTTACTGTCCAGCTGTTCAATCGTCCGACGCACTTCCTGCTCGTTTTTCACAACAACGGCTTGAATCTTTTGGTCGACAGCCTCCAAACTCTTGAAGGTTGATAACTCTTCGTTTGTAAAACGATATTGTTTCTTCAAATCATGTTTAAAGCTAGTAAAGCCGTCATAGCCTAATTTCTTCATCGTACGCACAATCGATGCAGTGGATACATTCGCATCTTCACTCAACTTCACAATCGAGATGGACGGGATTTCATCCAGATGTTGTTCGATATAAGCAAGCAGATATTTCTCCGTATTTGTTAGACCTTGTGTATTGAACATGCGAACTCTCCATTCTGTAAAGATTTACAAATGTTAACCTCATTTTGGGAAACATTTACAGTGTGTCATATGTAATAATAAGTATAGCAAAAAAAGCTTGGAGGTGAAATGATGATTTATACGTGTACGATGAATTTAGCCATCGATTTGTTCATTAAAACCGAGCAAATGCTGCCGTTCGAAGTGAACCGAACCGACGAGGCTGTTTACATGCCAAATGGAAAAGGCGTAAATGTCAGCTTCATCTTAAAAGAACTCGGAATTGATAGCGTCGCCACTGGTTTTAAAGCAGGTTTTACTGGCCAATTCATCGAGGAAGAACTGCAAAAGGCGGGCATCCAAACACAATTTGTCACGGTCGATGGAATTACTCGTATCAATGTGTTCACGCAAGTTGTGGCCACAAACGAAGAATTCAAACTCGTTAACCAAGGCCCAAGTGTTACGCCGGAACAAGAAGCATCCCTTCTAGCCATCGTGGAAAACATGAACGCCGACGATATTTTGTTTGTTTCTGGAAGTCATCCCGAAGGCATCACGCGTGCCACTTACGAGAACATCGCAAAAGCGTCCGAAGAACGTGGCTTTAAGTTTATTCTCGACACTTCCGCTCATTTTGTACCGGAACTATTGGGTTACAAACCATATCTCATTAAACCAAACGACGAAGAATTAGCCGGATGGTTTGGATTGAAGGACATTAGCCTTGAGGAAATTAAGGACTGCGGTCGTAAACTCCTCGAACAAGGTGCTCAAAACGTTATCGTTTCTTTAGGAGACAAGGGAGCCATTCTCTTTACACCAACTGAAACGATTCATGTTACAGCCCCGGATGGCGAAGTTGTCAATACTGCCTGTGCAGGAGATACACTTCTTGCAACCTTCGTAGGAAGCCAGTTGCAAGGTTTATCCGATGAAGAAGCACTGATTAAAGCCGTCGCTGCGGGAAGCTCAACCGCGTTTAGACCTGGTTTGACAGACTTCAAGGATGTTCCTACATTAATGCAACAAATCAAACGAGTATCCTAACTCGGGAAAATAAAGGAGGAAAAACAATGACAAAATATGATATTATCGCTGCCACTGGGTGTCCGACAGGAATTGCGCACACTTATATGGCACAAGAAGCGCTCGAGCAAGCCGCTAAAAAAGCAGGAGTAACGATTAAAGTCGAAACACACGGACAAATCGGTGTCGAAAACGAATTGACTCCAGAAGAAATCGCAAACGCAAAAGCAGTCATTATCGCTGCTGACAAGGACGTTCAACCACAACGTTTCGTAAACAAAAAGATTATCGACGTTTCAGTTGGACAAGGAATTAAAAATGCCGACGAATTAGTGGCACAAGCTCTTCGTGGAGAAGGCGTTGTAAAATACCACTCTGACGATGCAGTTGTTGAAGCTTCAGAAGCTCCACAATCTTCTAACGTTGGTAAGAGCTCTATCGGTCGTGAAATCTACAAACACTTGATGAACGGTGTATCTCACATGCTTCCATTCGTTGTTGGTGGTGGGGTTCTAATCGCGATTTCATTTGCCGTATTCGGAATTTACTCATTTAAACCGGACGATCCAAGTTACAATGCCTTTTCTGCTCAATTGAAAGAAATCGGTGGTTTAGCAATGGGCTTAATGACTCCAGTCCTTGCTGCCTACATTGCACAAAGTATCGGTAACCGTCCTGCTTTAGTGAGCGGGTTTGTCGCAGGGGTAATGGCAAATAATGGTGGTGCAGGATTCCTTGGCGGTATCGTCGGTGGGTTCTTCGCAGGTTATTTAGTAGTCCTTTTAGAAAAATTATTCAAAGGACTCCCAAAAACATTAGATGGTCTTAAAGCTATTTTCTTATATCCATTATTAGGCGTATTCATTACTGGTTTATTTATGAGTATTATTGTGAGTCCAATGGCTGGTATTAACCAATCATTAATGGACTTCCTAAAAGGATTCCAAGATTCAAATCCTATTCTTCTTGGTCTTGTTATCGGATGTATGAGTGCCTTTGATATGGGTGGTCCAGTCAACAAAGCTGCATACGTTACAGGTACTGTTCTTCTTGCTGAAGGAAATACTACATTCATGGCAGGTGTTTCTGCAGCATGTATCGCTCCTCCACTTATTACAACTGTTGCCGTATTATTATTCAAAAACCGTTTTGACACAGATGAACGTAATGCTGGTTTAGTAAACTTCATCTTAGGTTCAACTCACATTACTGAAGGGGCTATTCCTTTCGTTGCCAAAGATCCACTTCGCGCAATGCCTTCAATGATGTTAGGTTCTTCAATCGCTGCAATTTTAACTTACCTTTTCGGCGTACAAGTACCTGCTCCTCACGGTGGTTTCCTAGTATTACCAGTTGTAACACATCCATTCTTATGGGTATTAGCGATTGCGATTGGTTCTGTTGTCGGCGGTGTTGTTCTTGGAGCAACTCGTAAACCACTTTCTGAATAATCAACAATCGGTTTAGAAAGAACTTAGGAGGTTGAAAATGTTAATTAGTAAAGATTCTATTTTCTTAAATGAAAACCTTACTTCTCAAGAAGAAGTGTTTCACTTCATCGCACAAAAAGCTGTAGCGTTAGGCGTTTCAGCAGATGAAAATGCCGTGTATAACGGACTTGTAGAACGTGAACAACAAGGGACAACTGGAATGATGGACGGATTCGCGATTCCACATGCGAAATCAAGTGCCATCACCACTCCAAAAATCGTCATTGTTCGTCTTAGTGATGGAATTGACTGGAACAGCATGGATGGAAAACCAACTTCATTCATCTTCAGCTTATTAATTCCAGATGGCGAAGCAGGAACGACTCACCTTAAATTATTAGCAACTGTAGCTCGTATGCTCATGAAAGCTGATGTCAAAGAAGCTTTATTAGGTGCTACAACTGCTGAACAACTTGAAGAAGTATTAAATAGTCATTTAGCAGGATAACCCACTCGCCAGGAGAGAAAGCACAGAACCATTCCCTCCTGGTATTTTTATTCTATTTCCTGAAATTCAGTTGAAAATCCTCAGAATCCCTCTATTTTTCGGCAAACTCTATTGACGAAAGCACTAAAAAAACTTACAATGGTATTAACTGGTAGTGACC
>CALCML010000176.1 GCA_937967765.1 uncultured Carnobacterium sp. | reverse complement strand
TCGAACCGGTGCCCCGTTATAGCTTTTATAAAAGAATCCGTAAGGATTCGCAGTAATCCTCTGCCTTTAATATTTTCACGTTTTATTTTTTGTTTTACTTTTTGCACTAATTTTTTGCTTTAGGTTTTAAGAAGAAGAAGTTTAAGACGAGTAGCACCACAATCCATACACCAGGGACGATGAAGTTTTGGGCTGTTAAGGCGAAATCGTTTTTGGTAAAGAAATCCACAAAGTTCCCCATAAATGTATAGTGTGTCACTTTTGATACCGCATCGCTCAACATTGAGAACATCGGTAAGAACGCAATCCCCATCATCGGAATCACACCATTGACTTGCGCTTTTGCTTGCGTATCTGTCAACGCACCTACTAATAAGTTGACTAAAATCACACAGATTGCCACACTCGCCACGATGGCACCATATTCCATCCAACGACCTGAAAGATCCGCTTTAACAATCATTGGGAAACTTACAATCGTAATCATTGCTAAAACGACTGGGTAGAATAAGATTGAGATTAAGTATTCTACAGAGTGAATGCCGCTTAAGAAGAGTGTCTTCAAGTTTTTCTTTTCCTTTTCTTCCGCAAGCATAATTGTAATCATTGATCCGACAGATAAGCTAAGCGCTAGCGGAATCATCATGAATAGGATTTGTACGGCTGTTTGTGGGTTGCCGTCTTTGTTCATGAAGTGGTCGTATGCTAGTAACATTCCGTATGGGAATACGATTTGGAATAACATTGCTCCATTGCTTAAAATCATTTGTGTACGTAGCCAAATTAAGGCGCTAATTCTTTTAATCATTTAATTTCTCTCCTGTCAATTGAATAAAGATGTCTTCTAACGTTGGTTCCATTGAGTGAATGAGTTCGACTTGTCTCATATCTTGGTCTTTTAAGTCTTCAAATGCCATCACTTGTTCGCTGTGGTCCATGAATGTCACTTTCACTCGTTTTTCTTGATTGTATTTTTGAATAATATCTCGTGGTGTTCCGATTTCCACTAAGTCCCCTTGGTTTAGTAGGGAAATGCGATCACACATCTCTGTGGCTTCGACCATGTCGTGTGTCGTTAGGAAAATCGTCGTACCCGCTGCTTTTAGTTCTTCCAGCAATCGGTGAATCTTCTTAGAGGTCATTGGGTCTAGCCCACTCGTTGGTTCGTCTAGGAAGAGTAACTCTGGTCTGTTTAGCAGTGCTCTTGCTAGGAACATTCGTTGACGCATCCCTGTTGAAAGTTTTTCCGCAATCGTCTTCTTACTTTCTAGTAGTCCAACTTGTTCTAGCACTTCATCGACGCGGCTGTTTGGTAATCCGTAAATCTTTGCGTAGACGATTAAGTTCTTCTCGAGACTTAATTTTTCGTAGTAGCCACTTGAATCTCCGACGAGTCCGATATGCGCTAAGTCTTCCGGGGTAAGGTCCTTTGTGTCTTTTCCGAGGAGTTGTGTCGTTCCCTCGTCAGCTTTTAGTTGTCCAGTGAGGATATTGATGAGGGTTGTTTTCCCTGCTCCACTCGGTCCTAAGAACCCGAAGATTTCTCCTTTATCGACGTTAAATTGAATTTGGTTTAATGCTGTCTTGTTTCCAAAACGCTTTGTAATTTTTTCTACTGTAATCATGTTTGCCTCCATGTGTTGTTCTTGATGATTCTACTTTAACAAAAACGAAGGTCACTCAGTAGGCCCGTCCGTCACGACTCACCATGACAAAAGTCACGATAAAAAATGACACTAGAAATTGACAGCTTAAACCAAAGTTCTAGGAATTAATCCCCTTCTTTCAGAGATTTTCGGAACCCTTTTCATTATTGTTGTAAACGCAATTCTTCCTCTTTACTTTCCTGATTTTTACTACTATAATGCAGGTAGAGAAAGGGGGTAGCGATTATGAACGTACCTACACTAGCATCACAACGTATCTCTCTAAGGCCCTTTCACGAAACTGACATGGAGATTGTAGAGGCTTTGCTAACGGACCCTCTAGCAACGTCAAATCTTCCATGGGTATCTGCAACGTCTCATTTAAATGCAGAGAACTTTTATACACACCTAATGGACAACGATCCGTACTTTTTTATCATCGAAATGAAGAATTACGACCTGCCAATTGGCTTTATGAAAGTCTCCACAGACCAAAGTCATCTAATGGATTTCGCGCTGCTCGAAGAATATTGGCATCGTGACATTTTAATTGAAGCCTTTCAATTATTACATCCGTACCTTCTTGAGCAGGGCATCTCAGAGCTCTATTTAAAAGTAGAAAGTACGCACACAGACTCTTGCGACTTCGCCAAACGGATTGGATTTTTATACGAGTACTCCTATGAGGTCAAAGACGGAAGCACGGTCCGACTCTACCACATGATTCTCATTCCCGAAATCGCTCGCTTCAATCCCGATATGTGGCAAACTCACTCTGAGCGCTTTATCGAAGCCCTTTAGCATGCAAAAACTCCGACTGGAATCCCAGCCGGAGTTTCTTTTGCTTTAGAACGTCTTTCCAGTTTGTATGCTCCCCTTCTTGGAGAGTTCAAAGCATTTCACAAAATAAAAAACACAAACTAAATAGTGGTTACGAAGTATCTTACTTCCTTAAAAGCGCGATTTCATCCTAGGAGCCTTTTCCTCTTACTAACAAGAACAAAGCATTTCCACAAAATATAAAGCACAAATATAATAGATGATTACGGAGTAACTTACGGATTCTATAGTAATGGAAATAACGAGTGTAACCGAAATGAATTAGGGCGTCAGTTGATTTATCAACTTGACGCCCTTTGAAGTTCGGTAGGCAAAGAGACCTTGGCTCTTGCCGGTACAGTTATTTCCTTTACTATGAAGACATCCGTAAGGATACGAAGTAATCATCTAATAAATTGATGCACTATTTTGTTTGAAAAGCTTCGAAGTCGAATGCTTCGCCTTTGATCTTGTCAGGTAAGATGAGCGCGATTAAAATACCAACAATAGCCGGTCCCATCCATCCTAGCGACAACCCTTGCAATGGAAGAATCTCCAACGCTTTTGCTAATCCTTCTAATTTCAACGCAGAAGCTAAACTTGAAACTGTTGAAATAATCGTTGTCAACGCTACTGTTAGCTGCATACCTCTCTTAGAGAACGCCACTTTCTTATTCACTAATACGAAGAACGCAATCACAACTGTAATTGGATATAAAATCATCAATACTGGAAGTGAGAACGCAATAATCGTTTGAAGACCAAGTGTCGCTACACCAAATCCGATTAATGTAAATACAGTCGCATACACTTTATAAGAGAAGCGTGGGAATGTTTCTTCGAAGAACTCCCCTACAGATACGATTAACCCTACTGTTGTTGTTAAGCAAGTAATGACTACCATCACTGCTAGGAAGGCTTGTCCGAATGTACCGAATAACTCGCGTGAAGCCATTGTCAATACGTATGACCCAACGTTTAAATCTGCATCTTTTGCTAAGGCACTTGCCACGTTGAAGTGATTTCCAAGAAACGCAAGTCCGATATATAGTACACTGAATCCAATCGCTGTTACAACGCCAACGCTCATGATTGTTTTCTCGAACTCTTTCTTAGAGCTGAAATGGAAGTCTTTTAACGTGTTTACGGCAACTACTGAGAAGGCTACTGCTGCCAAAGCGTCTAGTGTGTTATATCCTTCGATAAAGCCATTTCCGAAGGCTTTTGCTGCTGTCAAATCTGTTTGTCCAGCTAATTCTGGAGCCGTTTGTCCGAATTTGAACGCTCCAACAACCACTAAGATTAAAATTAAGCCTGCAAAGATTGGTGTTAAGATTTTACCGATGCTTGATAATAGCGATGAACGGTTATATGCCAAGTAGAAAGCAACCGCGAAGTAAATCGCTGCGTAAATAATAAGTCCTGATTTTGAATCAGGTAGAAACGGTGCTACCCCGAT
>CALCML010000175.1 GCA_937967765.1 uncultured Carnobacterium sp. | reverse complement strand
CAGGAATCATGGAACAAGACATGGGAACGGTTCGCGTAGCTATGACAGCCGACAATCCGTATCACTATGTATTTGAACAAGCCGGAGATTACTTCGAGATTATCGATGTAGAGTCAGAAGAAGCAGGGAAAGCACTCGTCACAGAGGATAAAGCAGACGGATTTCTCGAGAAGAACTTAGATGTTGTGGTTAGCCAATCGATGGGGATTCCACAAAGCGTGTTGAAAAATGTAGCGACACAAATTAAACAAGTTCAAAGCCTTGGACAAGGCGCAGCCTCTATCGACTTTAACAAGAGCTGGGTGACGCAGGAGACAACCGATGTCAGTCAAGGGACGATGTTATTTTACACAGCGATTGCTAGTTTCACGATGTACTCGTTGTTTAGTGGTGTCGTTTGTGCAGCTTACTTAAACGGGAACTTATCGCCGATTGGACGCCGGATTATGGGTAGCCCATTTAGCAAAGGCAAACTCATAATCAACTGCTTTATGATTGGTTTATTACTCAATATCGCCTCAAATGCAATCATGCTGGTCTATACGACACAAGTATTGAAAATTAATCTATTTGCAGATTGGGCAGGAAGCCTCCTTCTCATGTTGCTAGGAAATGTATTCGGAATAGCAGCGGGGCTTCTTATTGGAACCAATCAAAAACTTACAATGCAAGGCCGAATCATCTTCGCATTGGTTTCAAACCTCGTCCTTTCCGCACTTGCTGGAATGATGGGAACGGCAATGAAAGGATTTGCCAACACCTTTATGCCAGGATTTAACCAATTTAATCCGGTCGCATTAATGGTTACAGGATTTTATCAATTAAATCGCCTTGTAGGAAGTGCGGATCTCGGCAGAACTTACCTTTTACTTGGCGTCTACACACTAGCACTTCTAGGATGTGCACTATGGAGATTAAGGAGAACACGTTATGATAGTCTATAAATATTTTCTAAAACTTGCTTATCGATTAAAATCATATGCGATACTTTTCCTAGTCATCTTTATGGCAATGGGCCTTTCTCAAGTGCTAGGAAATAACGAAGTCACAGGTTTCAAAGATACACAGTATCAAGTCATGATTAAAGACGAATCAGATGGCAGTAGCGAAATTATCAACGCGCTCATTGCCGCACTTCAAAAAGATCATAAAGTCACACTCACAACCAATAGCGATAACAGCATGAAAGAAGCTGTCTATGGAAATGATGTGGATGGAGCAATCTGGATTCCATCAGATGTAGATTTAAGAATTAATAATGGGGAATCTGCTGTCAAAATGGAAATTGGAAATTCTCTGAACGGAAATATCCTTCGTGAGTACGTTAATTCGTATATTCGCTATGCGGTTGTATTGAAAACTCAAGGCAACTTCAGCGTTGAAAATATGAATAAGATTTTAAGCGAGCAGGCATCAGTGAGTGTCATTTCAAAAGACGCCACACTTAAGGATGACGATTACTATGCAAAATTTGGTGAAATCTACTTTGCATATACACCATTCGTTTATATTTCAGTATTTATCTTCTTACTTGGATTAATCTTTGCCTTACTTGAAAATGATGAAGTCGCTAAACGAATCATTATCGGTATGAAGAGTGTAAACCAAGTGACGATTGAAAAATTCCTCGGTGGCTTAACAGTCGTTGGAGTTATCGTCGGCATCAACTTACTATTCGTGGCCATTGTAGCACCAAGCTTCTATGTGAGTGCGGGCGCTCCAAAGGCATTAATGCTCACTTTCGCATCGGCACTAACCGCCTATGCACTGGCATTCCTTTGCTCGGTGATTATCGGGGATAACACTTATGGGTATTCAGCAGCAAGTACGGTAGTTGGGATGGGCGTGTCCTTTATCTCTGGAATTTTCGTACCGCTCGAATTACTCAACCCAGTAGCCATTAGCATTGCAAAATTCTTCCCGGTATATTACGTCATGACCGCAGCAGAAAATTCGTCACTAGAATTTTCAAGCTACGCTATGAACTTAGGAATGGTCCTCTTATTCGGAATCTTGTATTTAGCACTAGCCTTTAGCATCCAACATATCCGAACAAGACAATTCGGCCTCACCCTCCGCAAAGCCTAAGCCTTATTTATAAAAAGAGAAGAAGTATCGTCGTTTCGCGGCCACTTCCATTATATTCACCTTCCAAAAATAAGAAATACGAAT
>CALCML010000174.1 GCA_937967765.1 uncultured Carnobacterium sp. | reverse complement strand
GAATGTTTTCTTGTTTAATGCCGTAGTAACGAGATAAATGCTCAAGAGCTTTAGCCTTATGAATGCCAGGTGAAATCACTTCTAAACATGGGAAGCTACCGCCCCAAGTACGGATTTCAATGTCGTTATCATAGCGGTCTAAGATTTTTGATTTAATCTCTGGTTGTTTCTCAATATCCGAGAAGAGCGCTACAGCAGTTGGTTGTTCTTGCAGTTTTGTATCTTTCCCAATAACGATTGGTTTTTGGTCTTTTGGATAATACGGACACTCCGGAAGTTCCTCCATATCTGAATACACAAGCTCGGTTCCTTCGACCATTAAGTAGTCAACAGGAAGAGTCTTGTTAAAGGCCACTAAATCGAGTACGAATTCTGAATCCAATGTGATGTGGTATTTTCCATCCCATTCAGGCATTCCTGGAATATGGCAGAGGGCACCGTTGAAGTTTGCGATTGGTCCACCTAGGTTTAGTTGATCGTAATATTGTTTTGAATTACGGTAAGGGCGACCTGTGACAATGGCTACCTCATGACCTAAGTTTTTCACGGCATGAAGGGTGTCGATTGTTTCTTGTGTCAGTTCTGAGTTGTTGTTTAATGTAGTTCCATCAAGGTCGATGGCAATGAGTTTCTTTTCCATTCTTTCTCCTTTCAAAGTGGTTTTCTAAAAGCGGAAACTTGTTTTCAAAGTTTCCATCAAGTACAATATCTGTATAAGTTTACCATATTTTAGATGAAATAAGAAAGAGGAAGTTATGATTCAAATTGATTATCGTGAAGTAAATGGAATCCCGTACGCTGAAGTCGTAGATGCATCGTTGAAAGACCAAGTGCTTCCTATCGTTGTGTTTTATCATGGCTGGACAGGAAGTAAAGATCGTGTCGTAACGATTGGAGTAGAGCTAGCAAAACGCGGTATGCGTGCTGTTTTACCAGACCAACACTTACACGGAGACCGTGGTGTGCGCTTGATTGGTGGCGAAATCTGGGAAATTGTAGCCAATAACATTAAAGAACTTCCTATTTTAAAAGAAGAATTCAGAAGTCGTGGGCTGTTAGATGAAACGAAATTCGGCGTGTCTGGATTGAGTATGGGTGGTATTTCAACATATGCCTTATTCAATCAATATCCAGATATTACAGCAGCGGCAAGTTTAATGGGTAATGCGGATCCTGCTCGTTTTGCTAAATGGACAATTTCATCGATTTGGATGACAGGGGCAACGCAGGAGCAATGTGAAGCATTAGAAGCAGAAATTGAAAAGAATAAAGCTTTCTTAGATGCAATGGCGCTTGCTAAACACCCTGAACATATTCATGGGCGTCCATTATTCTTATGGCATGGAACTGCAGATGATAAAGTACCGTATGAATTAAATAAAGAATTTTATGAAACAATTAAAGACGAACCATATGCGAAAAATGTAGAATGGCATGAAACACCTGGTGAAGGTCACCGTGTACCGCATCAGATTTTTGAAGAAGTAGCCGACTTTTTCCAAAGAGTATTTCAATAGGAGAGTAGAAGATGACAGAAGAAAATAAAAGTGCAGCAGAAGCAATGCAAGAGAAGATTCTAGAAGCCTTAGAAACGGTAATTGACCCAGAACTTGGAATTGATATCGTCAATCTTGGACTGATTTACCGAGTGGATTTAAACGAAGAAGGGCATTGCCAAGTGGATATGACTTTGACAACAATGGGATGTCCCCTAGCAGATATTATTACTGATGAAATTCATCGTGCTCTAGCTGAGATTGAAGAAGTGAAGACAATCGATGTGAAACTCGTTTGGTATCCAGCATGGAGTCCAGATAGAATGTCACGTTATGCAAGAATTGCGTTAGGTATTAGATAAGGAAAAATCCCCACAGATGTGGGGATTTTTTGGTGCAATAAGTTAAATAAAGTTTGGGGATAGAAGATGGGCTCACATCCTTGTAGTTGAACTCGACCTCGCAGAAATGGCGTGCGTTTCCTGAAACATCCGCAGAACGTTTCACGTTCCTTCCGGTGTTCCAGTCCAACGTTCCATTTCTGAGCGCTCGGTCTCGTATCCTGTTTAGTCTTCCCCCGGTCGCATTGGTCTCTTATACTTACTTTTAGACTCTTGTCGGATGATGGTGTGGGGGGATTTGCGGCCCGCATTTGAGTTTCTGAAGAGCATTTGCATTTTTTCGTCGTCGAAGAGTTCAAGGTTTTGATCGACGAAGTGACTTGCATCAGCTTTCCAATCTGAATGATAGTAATTGAATAATTCGGCCATGGCGACATTTCTGTCGGTGGCGCTCCCTTTAAATTCAGGGTCTGTTACATCTGTTAAGTATTGTTGCATTTTTGCAATTCTATTTTTATCAAAATCTGCCATAACATTCGCCTCTTTTCAGTCCTATTTTAGCATAGAAGACGTTTTCTTAAAAGAAATTTTTCAAAACTACTGTTCATTTTCATTTGAATGTTTTATACTATTACTTGCTAATTTTTTGAAGAGGAGGGTGTCTAATGGCAAAAGATATGACAAGTGGAAAACCGTTGAAATTAATTTGGAATTTTACCATTCCGCTGTTAATCGGAAATTTATTCCAACAATTATACAATATGGCAGATACTTTTATCGTAGGTCGTACCATAGGAGTGAATGCACTAGCGTCAGTTGGTTCTACCGGAAGTATTGTCTTCTTGATTATCGGGTTTGCGACTGGTTTAACAGCAGGTCTTGCGATTCCATTAGCGCAACGATTTGGCGCGAAGGATTATAAAGGCGTAAAGCATAGTTTTTATGTGTCCATTTTGATTTCACTTGTTGTGGCAATTGTTCTAACGGCTTTGAGTATGATTTTCTGTCGTCAGATTTTAGAAATCATGCAGACACCATCCGAGATTATTGATGGAGCTTATGATTATTTAATGGTCATCTTTGGGGGTATTTTCTCCTCAATGGCCTATAATTTACTATCGAATATTTTCCGTTCGATTGGAGATGCGAAAACTCCTTTATATTTTCTGGTAATGGCGTGTGTGATGAATATTATTTTAGATATCGTCTTTATCGCTGTTTTTGGAATGGGAGTTGAAGGGGCAGGTTATGCAACGGTTCTTTCGCAAATCTTCTCAGCAGTGGCTTGTGTTGTTTATATTTGGAAGAAAATTCCAGTATTGCGCTTAACGAAGGAAGACCTTGTTGCAACGAAACGAAATATAAGGGAACATTGTCGTATTTCATTCCCGATGGCTTTCCAAGCTTCGATTATTGCCATCGGAACGATTATGGTTCAAATTGCATTGAATCAGTTAGGACCGACTTCGGTTGCGGCACACACAGCAGCACAAAAGATTGACCAGTTAGCGATTCTTCCCATGATGTCGTTTGGAGTCACGATGGCCACCTATTCAGCACAAAACTTTGGTGCGAAGAAATACGATCGTATTTGGCTTGGTGTGCGTGAATGTATCAAATTATCATTGACATTTGCCATTGTGGTAGGGATTATTTTAAACCTATTTAGTCCGATTCTTATTCGTGCCTTCGTAGGAGAAGGGCATGAGGATGTTGTAGAGTTAGGACGACTATTTTTCCTTACAAACGGAACAACGTATAGTTTCCTTTCACTATTATTTATTTACCGTTATACCTTACAAGGGGTAGGAAAAACATTTACGCCGACCTTGGCTGGAATTATGGAACTCATTATGCGTTCTGTTGCAGCAGTGGTTCTATCAAATATGTACGGCTTCGTCGGAGCAACGGTTGCCAACCCGATGGCATGGTTTGGTTCGATGGTGCCTCTCATGATTGCGTATTATATCTTTAAAAATAAAGTTCAACATGGAGTAGAGCAGTAGTATCAAGCTACTGTTCTTTTTTGGAAACATATGAAAATTATGAAAACAGTTTTCGAATTAATTGTGAATTGTTTAGTTGAAAAAATTATATAGTTATAGTAGAATAATTCTAACTAAAGTGTTTATGGAGGAAAGATTGGATGAAAAAAGAACAATCAATTCGTAAAATTGGAAAACTTATTTTAGCAATCTCGTCATGCGGTGTTTTGTTAACAGCATTTCAAGCAAATAAATCTGTTTTTGCCGAAGATGCAACAACGACTACAGAATCTACTACTGTTGCAGCAACAACTGAAGCTACAACTGCGGCCCCAACGCGTGCTGCTAAAGAAGCCAGTGCAAAAGTAACTGGAACTATTAAAAACCATGGTATTAAGAACTATGAATACTTCACAGACGTAGATATCGCTGTATCTTTAACTGATGATGACGTGAAAGAAGGCGACTACGTAACGGTTACATTAGAAAACGTTGGGGTATTAAGTTCGTTAAATGGAAAAGATGTAATTTATGAAGGAAAGAAAATTGGGACTATCTCAATTGTATCCTTTGAGAACATCAATAAAGCTCGTCAAGGTTCGAATGACAAAGCTCAAATGGAACAAGCTGAATTAGAATCATTACGTATTACTTTAAAAATTACATTTTCAAAAGCTGTTGAAGCGGTAAAACCTGATGTGTTGAAACAAGCACAGTTCCAGATTAAATCAGATAACGCCTATAATGGTGCAGTTATCGCTAATAAAGACTATACTTTAAATCAAGTGATTAAAGTGGGTAATTCTTCTGTAACAAGTACAGTAGATATTCCAAAAGTTGATAAATTTGCAACTGAGACAAACTCAATTAACTTAACACGTGCAGGTAATACGATTAAGTTCAACAAAGATGGATCATATGAAACAAAAACAGAACTCCAAGTTCGTGGAAGAGAAGGAATGAAAGTTGGAACAACCGTTGAATTAGAATTCAATGATGCTTCAGGAATTGAGTGGAAAACAAGTGGAAATACTGCACTTAAAGTTGGAGATACATTTAATTCTTATTTTATCTTGCCAGTATATAGTTCATTTAGTGTAAACCAATATGGAGCTTATATGTTCCCTACTGGTGTAGAGCCAAAATTCAAAGTCACTTCTATTACAGCTAAGAAAATCACGTTTGAAATGATTTCAGGAGACGTTCCAAAAGAATTAGGAGTATTCTTCGTTGTCGGTAAAGACCGTGTGAATATTATTGACAAATCTAAGATTGATATCGAAAAAATGCAATACGATGTTTCAACAGTTGCAACGGCTACAGTTGATGGTAAAAACGCAAAAGGAGTTTATATTTACCGTATTATTAGTGACTCTGCAAGTGCACAATTAGTACTTGATGCATTAGTGACAGAGTACAAAGATATCGATACAAAAGAATCAATCAAAGCAACTGACAAAGGGTGGAAAGACCCAGCTGAGATTGATGGATATAAATTTGTAAGTACAGAAAAAGACCGTGAAGGAAATCGTATCCACTGGTACAGAAAAGTTGCACAACCAACAACAACGGAAGCTCCAACAACAACGGAAGCTCCAACAACAACAGAAGCTCCTACTACAACGGAAGCTCCTACTACAACAGAAGCTCCAACAACAACGGAAGCTCCTACTACAACAGAAGCTCCTACTACAACGGAAGCTCCTACTACAACGGAAGCTCCAACAACAACGGAAGCTCCAACAACAACAGAAGCTCCAACAACAACGGAAGCTCCAACAACAACAGAAGCTCCAACAACAACAGAAGCAACAACAACTAGTACGCCAGAAGAACCAAAACAAGAAGAATTACCAAATACAGGGGCTACGGCTTCTCTAACTGGTGCAGCTATTGCATCTATGTTAACTGGTTTTGGAGTATTAGGATTCAAGAAAAAAGAAGACTAAAATAATAAGAAAAGAATGAGGATGATTGCATCCTCATTCTTTTTTTTGCTTCAAATTATGGTATAATAAAACGAATATGCATCAAGCGAGGTGACCTCATGAAAACAGATATTAAAATTGCACAAGAAAACCAAATGCAACCCATCACGGTGATTGCTGAAAAGCTTCATTTAACACCTGATGAAGTGGAACCCTATGGAAAATACAAAGCCAAGATTGATAAGACTGATATTCATAACCCAGAGAATTTTGGGAAACTCATTTTAGTGACATCGATGAATCCAACTCCTGCTGGAGAAGGAAAGTCTACAGTAACAGTTGGGCTTGGGGACGCACTAACGGCTATTGGAAAGAAAACAGCCATTGCGCTCCGTGAACCTTCTCTAGGACCAACGCTTGGGCTTAAAGGGGGAGCCACAGGTGGAGGTTATGCACAAGTTGTTCCGATGGAAGAAATCAATTTGCATTTCACAGGGGACATGCATGCCCTAACGACAGCAACAAATCTGTTATCTGCTATCATCGATAATCATATTCATCAAGGAAATGAATTAGAAATCGATCCTAGCCGCATTGTTTGGAAGCGGGCCTTGGACTTGAATGATCGTGCACTGCGAGAGATTGAAATTGGACTGGGTGGTCCAGTGAATGGGACAACGCGTAAAGACGGTTTTGATATTACGGTCGCAACCGAAATGATGGCGATTCTTTGCCTGGCGAGTGATTTAAGCGACTTGCAACGACGCGTTTCAAATACTCTCGTAGCGTATACAAAGTCAGGAGAACCTGTTACTGTGTTTGATTTAGGTGCGGAAGGAGCAATTACCGCATTACTTAAAGAGGCGATGAAGCCTAATCTTGTGCAGACATTGGAAGAAACACCGGCTATTGTTCATGGGGGACCATTTGCTAATATCGCTCACGGCTGTAATAGTGTGGTGGCGACGAGAATGGCATTGACGCTTGCAGATTATGTCGTGACAGAAGCTGGATTTGGGGCTGACCTTGGTGCACAGAAGTTCCTCGATATTAAAGTTCCTGTTCTTGGAAAACATCCAGATGCAGTTGTGCTTGTAGCGACTATTCGTTCGACGAAAATGCATGGTGGCGTTGCGCTTGATGAACTCGCACTTGGTGAGAATCTCGAGGCGGTTCGTGAAGGTTTCAAAAATGTACGAAAACATATCGAAAACTTACAAGCTTATGGCTTACCAGTTGTTGTAGCATTAAATGAATTTTTAACAGATACGAAGAACGAACAAGACCTCTTTATGGAATTATGCCGTGAGATGGGTGTGACTTGTGTTCTTACGAGTGTGTGGGAACATGGAAGTCGGGGCGGTATCGCACTAGCAGAGAAAGTCGTCGAATTATGTGAGAACAATACTACTTTCCAACCAACTTACGATATGAGTGCGACAATCCAAGAAAAAGTAGAGACGATTGCGAAGAACGTTTATGGTGCTACAAACGTTCATTATTCAGACGAAGCCCTTACACAATTGAAGGAATTCGAAAAATTGGGATGGAACCATCTGAATGTGTGTATTGCCAAAACACCATACTCATTCTCGGATAATGCGAAATTAAAAGGACGACCAACCGATTTCGATATTACGATTCGTTCTTTCGTCCCTAAGCTTGGTGCTGGATTTATTGTAGCGTTAACGGGAACAGTTTTAACAATGCCGGGACTTCCTAAAGTTCCAGCAGCACTTGGAATTAGTGTTGATGACAATGGGAAAATTCAAGGGTTATATTAAGAGACTTGAAAGGAGTTTGCATGAAAGATTTTAGAGTCGATCATTTGAAAAAATCTTATGGTGCGAAATCATTATTAGAAGATGTCTCCTTTATTATAAACGAAGGAGAACACGTAGGCTTAATCGGTCAAAATGGGACTGGGAAGAGTACATTATTATCCATTCTTGCAGGAGTTGATTTTGCTGAATCTGGTGACATCACAACGTCTAACGATTACAGAATTGGATACTTATCGCAACAACCAGAATTAGATGATGAAGATACGATTTTTGAGGCCTTATATAAAGGCGACCATCCTACATTAAAAGTCGTTCATGACTATGAAGAAGTGGTGGAACAATTACGCGAAAATCCAACTTCAGAAAGCCTTACAAAACGATACAGTGTCTTAGAACAAAAGATGAATGAAATCGATGGATGGCAAGTGGAAGTTCAAATTAAGACTATTCTTCAAAAGATGGGACTCACAGACATCCAGAAAAAAGTTGGAACGCTCTCTGGTGGACAGAAGAAGCGTGTAGGACTTGCAAAAGTATTAATGGAAGAACCAGATTTACTATTGCTCGATGAACCAACCAACCACTTAGACTTAGAAGCCATCGAATGGTTAGAAGGCTACTTAGCCAATTACAAAGGCGCGATGATGCTCGTGACTCACGACCGTTACTTCTTAGAACGTGCGGTAACGCATATGTTTGAACTAGTGAATGGGCGAATCGTAGCTTACGAAGGAAACTATGAGTCATACCTAGAGCAACGAAGCCAACGAGAACAAATCGCAGCTCGTATGTCGCAGAAACAAAAACGATTGTATCAAAGCGAATTAGAGTGGATGCGTCAAGGGGCAAAAGCTCGTACAACGAAGCAACAAGCGCGTATTCATCGTTTTGAAGCGTTAGAAAAAGATGTGAAGCAGACGACTTCAAACGACAAGCTGGTGATGGAATTCGACCAAGCGCGTATCGGGAAACGTGTCTTCCAAATGGAAGATGTCAGTCTTTCGATTAATCGACAACAAATCGTGAAGAATCTGGACTGGATTATTCAAAGTCAAGCGCGTGTCGGGATTGCCGGGGTGAATGGTGTTGGAAAATCTACTTTCCTAAACGCTATTGCTGGACAGATTCCATTTGATAGTGGCCAATTTGTTGTCGGTGAGACCGTTCGAATCGCGTACTATAAACAACAAGATGAAGATATTCCAATGGATAAACAGCTGATCCAATATTTACGAGAAGAAGCGGAAGAAATTAAACGTGAAAATGGAGAAGTAGCATCGATTTCGGAATTACTCGAGACCTTCTTATTCCCAAGACATTTACATGGGGCATATATCCATACATTGTCTGGGGGAGAGAGAAGACGACTCTACTTACTTCGTTTATTAATGACAAAACCAAATGTGTTATTATTGGACGAACCAACCAACGACTTGGATATCGATACATTAACTGTGCTCGAAGACTTCCTAGAGTCGTTTAATGGAGCGGTCCTTATCGTATCGCATGACCGTTACTTCTTAGATAAGACGGTCGATCAATTATTTGTCATCCGAGGCGAAGGGCAAACAGAACTGTTCTACGGAGCGATGAGTGAGTATTTAGAACAGGAGAAATCACTAGCAAAAGTGGCTGTGGAAACTCCTAAGGCAGAAGCGCCAAAAGTGGAGGCACCAAAAGCAGCTCCGGCTAAGAAGATGACGTATCAAGAGAAGAAAGAATGGGAGACGATAGAAGCGACCATTCAAGAACTCGAAGAAAAACTAGAATTCTTGCAAGAGGAAATGAGTGTTCATGCACAAGATTTTGCCAAATTACAAGAATTACAAGAAGAATTAGACAAGACGGAAGAAGCGGCAAGTGCAGCTTATGAACGTTGGGAATATTTAGCAGAATTAGCAGGGAATTAAAGAAAGGAACAGATATGACGAAACAATATAAAGACTTACTAAGAAAGATTTTAGAAGAAGGAACGATTAAAACAGACCGTACTGGTACAGGTACAAAGAGTGTGTTCGGATACCAAATGCGTTTTGACTTGCAAAAAGGATTTCCACTGTTAACAACAAAACGTGTAGCGTTTGGTTTAATTAAGAGCGAGTTACTATGGTTCTTACACGGAGATACTAATATCAAATACTTATTAGAACATAACAACCACATTTGGGACGAATGGGCGTTTGAGCGTTATGTTTCTTCTCCTAAATACACTGGTCCAGATATGACAGACTTTGGGCGTCGCTGCTTGCAAGACGAAGCATTTAACGAAGTATACCAAGAAGTGAAGAAAGACTTCTGTGAGAAAATCTTAACGGATGATGCGTTTGCGGCTGAATTCGGTGAACTTGGAAATATTTACGGTTCACAATGGCGTCACTGGAAAACAACAAAGGGTGAGACGATTGACCAAATCGCAGACTTACTCAACTTATTGAAGAATTCTCCAGATTCACGTCGTATGATTGTTTCAGCATGGAATCCAGAAGATGTGCCTAGCATGGCGCTTCCTCCATGTCACACAATGTTCCAATTCTATGTGGCTGATGGTAAATTAAGCTGCCAATTATACCAACGTAGTGCGGATGTGTTCCTAGGAGTGCCTTTCAATATTGCAAGTTACGCCTTATTAACACATTTAATCGCAAATGAAGTAGGCTTAGAAGTTGGTGAATTCGTTCATACATTAGGCGATGCGCACATCTACTTAAACCATATGGAACAAGTAGAAACGCAATTAGCACGTGAAGAAAGAGAATTACCAACACTTGTATTAAAACATCCTGAAAAATCAATGTTTGATATCGATGTTGATGATGTAATTGTAGAAGGATATAATCCGCATCCAACGATTAAAGCACCGATTGCCGTGTAATACTGGAGGAGACAGATGTTAATTTATATTTGGGCTCAAGATGAACAAGGACTTGTTGGAAAAGACAACACGCTTCCTTGGCGATTGCCGAATGATTTGAAATTCTTTAAAGAAGTAACGATGGGACAAACCATCCTTATGGGACGTAAAACGTTCGAAGGGATGGGGAGTCGCTTGCTTCCAGGACGTCAAACTATTCTTTTAACAAGAAGCAACGATTATGAAGTACCAGGTGCTGAAGTCGTTACTGATATTGATGCGATTATCGAAGATTCCAAACACGAGGATATTTATGTGTGTGGTGGTGCAGAAGTCTACCGTCTTCTAAAAGACCATGTGGAGCTTTTATATTGCACACGAATCCATCATACATTTGAAGGGGATACGTATTTTCCTACCGATTTTCCGTGGGGAGATTTTATTAAGGTAAAATCACTCGAAGGAGAAGTAGACGAGAAAAACGTCTATCCGCATACGTTTGAAATCTACGAGAGAAAAGAGGAAACACTATGACAACATGGCATGATGTCATTGGCGGAGAAAAGGAAAAAGAGTATTTCCATGCAGTACGTTCCTTTGAACAGAACGAGAGAAACCATCATAAAGTGTTTCCAGCTGCAGAGAATGTCTTTAAGGCCTTGGAACTGACACCATTTGATAACGTGAAAGTGGTTATTCTTGGTCAAGATCCTTATCATGGTGATAACCAAGCTCATGGTCTTAGCTTCTCGGTACAAAAAGGAATCGCCTTGCCTCCTTCATTACTGAATATTTATAAGGAACTTGAAAGCGACCTTGGCATTCCTGTTGCAAAGAGTGGAGATTTAACCGCTTGGGCAAAACAAGGCGTATTGCTTTTGAACACGGTATTAACGGTTCGTGCACACGAGGCGAATAGCCATCGTGGTCAAGGGTGGGAAACTTTTACCGATGCAGTCATTACTTCTCTTAATCAAAGTGACCATCCAATCGTCTTTGTATTGTGGGGGAAACCAGCACAATCGAAAGAGAAGCTGATTACCAATCCGAATCATTTGATTTTAAAGGCACCACATCCAAGTCCATTATCTTCATACCGCGGATTCTTTGGAAGTAAGCCGTTCAGTCAAATTAATGAATTTTTAGAGAAAACAGGTCAAACGCCAATTGATTGGCGCGTAGAGTAAGTGGAAATCTTTCCACTTGCTCTATTTTTTTGCCTTTAGTATGAAGTTTGTGGTACGATAGTGAAAACGGTTAAAAGAAAGAAGGGTTTTTATGAAGAAAAAGAGTAAATGGTTTGGTTTATTCGCAACTTTATTGGTGATTTTATCATTGGTGTTTTTAGGAAACACTTCAGCAAAAGCAGCTGAAGGCAAAGAGCTTCAAAACGTAATTTCAGGATTAGAACTTCTTGATCAATCGGATACAAAATTAAGTCCAGATGCAAATGGAGTCTATCAAATCCTTACAAATAGAGCTTATAAATTAAGAGCGCTATTCGACCTAGAGCATTACAATGGAGATATTCAAAATGGTGATTTCTTTAAATTAGAAGTGCCGGCTGAGATTACATTCTACGATAATCATGATGTGGAATTAGTCGATTTAGCAACGAACGTTCCAATTGCGGATGCGCATTTTGAAGGTCATGGAGATAACCAAGGTGGAACAATTACAGTAACATTGAAGAACCTTGACCAATATTTAGCAGCAAAAGGTGCGGATACAGTAAAAGAGGTCAAAGGAACTTTGGCACTAAACTTCTTATATAAGAAGAATGTTTCGAACCAACCAGTAACATTTGATTCACCTTCAATGCAAACAACGATTACACAAACGTATAATGTTCAAACACTTTCAGATGAAACAGATCCAATTGGCAAAGAAAACTTCGCGAAAATTGGTGGACAAGCAGCTAATAAAGCTTGGACATCAGCAAAATTAGAAGCTGCTGGGTCAAAAGGTTCTGGCCAATATGTTTCAGAGTGGAAAGTACGTGTGAACACGAGCGGAGACAACTTAGGAGAAAACTTAGTATTAACTGATACATTGCCAAGTGACCCATCTACTGCTTCAATTCAATATATTCCAGAATCATTAGTGGTATACAACGCTCCTTCAATGACTGAATCAACTTCTGGTAAAGAAGGCGATTTTGTACAATTAGTAGAAGGAACTGACTACACAGTAAACTGGAACGAAAACTATACTAACTTTACAATCACATTTAAAGATGGAACTAAAAAATACTATGTCACTTATGACACAACAACTCCAAATGATGGAAGTAAAGTTCAAAACATGGTTTCTGTAACAAAAGCAGATGGTACACCAGTCACTCGTCGTACAAATACGACTGAAACAACATTCACAGCAAGTGCTACTTCGCTCTTCTCAGGTACAATCGAAGCAACGAGTGCTTATACGGTTAAAGTAACTAAAGTAGATGAGAAAACATTGAATCCTGTTCAAGGTGCTGTATATGTCATTACAGATCCAGATGGAAATACAGTTGAAGTGACTACTGATGCAGATGGTCATGCTGTTTCATCACAATTCGATGAGAAATATGCTGGTAAAGAATTCAAGATTAAAGAGAAGACTGCTCCAGAAGGTTACGAATTAGACGAAACAGAATACACAGTGACACTTGGACAAGAAGGAAGCATCTTACACGTGAAAGATACTCCTAAAGAGGAAGAAACAACTACTACAACGACAACAACTACAGAAGAAACTACAGTTACAACAGTTGAGGAAACTTCAACAACTGTAACAGAAGAACTTCCAAACACAGGTACTGGAAACCAAACAATCTATATGGTGATTGGTGGATTACTAGTGGTTGCGGCAGTTGGAGTATTAGTCTTTGCTAAGAAAAAAGATTCTGAAGAAGACAAATAACAATCGATAACCAAATAATAGGCTGACAAGTTTCTTGTCAGTCTTTTTTTAGCTCCAAAATATCCAAATTCCGATTGAAGTCCGCTTTTAGGAGGAGTACAATAGAAGTAGATAGAAGAGTTGAAATGGAGGGATAATGATGAAAAAACTGATGTTGATTTACTATAATATCGTCGCTGTTTTAACCATTCTCTATTTAGTGCTAACAGCAACCTTAATGAACTTAGGGAATGCTTTTATTACAACTCAAGGATGGCACGTTGTGATTCTTGGCGCGCTGATTTTAGTCATTGTATTTGGAATGGAATTTGCGAAGAAGAAATTCCCGGATGATTTCTTTGAATTTATTATTGAAAATGCGGGGCTACTTTGTATCGCATGGCTTACATTAGTCGTTCGAGCGTTTGGTGTTACTGTTTTAAAATACGCAACAGATTTAGCTCTTGATGAATGGATGCAGCAAGTCATCCAACGAGCAGGCGTTGTGCAGATAGTCATCTTTGCCATCACAAATGGAATCGTGGTTGCCAAAATCATTCGCTATTTTGCAAGAAAAAGAGTCATAGCAAATAATAAATAGACCCAAGCGGAGTGCCAATGTGCATTCCGTTTTTATTTTTCATCAAAAATCGATAAGATAGAGAAGAAACGTTGATAGAAAGAGAGGGAAATCGATGCGGAAAATTTTACATGTAGATATGGATGCGTTTTTCGCATCGGTGGAACAAAGGGACCATCCTGAGTGGAGAGGAAAGCCTGTGATTGTCGGTGGGAAACCTAACCAAAGAGGTGTTGTGTCTACTTGTTCATATGAGGCGAGAGCTTTTGGCGTGCGTTCTGCGATGCCTACAGCCAAAGCCATGAAACTCTGTCCACAAGCCATACTCACGCCTGGGCGATATCAGTTATATAAAGAAGTTTCTGCTCAGGTGCATGAAGTGTTTCGAACCTACACAGATTTAATCGAACCGCTCTCGATTGATGAAGCCTATTTAGATGTTACAGAGAATAAGAAAGGAATCAACTCTGCAACAGTGATTGCGCATTCGATTCAAAAGGATGTCTACGAAAAAACAGGACTCACTTGTTCCGTTGGCGTGTCCTTTAATAAGTTTCTTGCGAAAATGGCTTCAGGTTATCATAAGCCTTCTGGAGTGACAGTAATTACACCAGAAAATGCCAAAGAATTTATTCGAACAATTCCTATCGAAGATTTCTATGGAGTAGGAAAAGTGAGCGCAGAGAAATTGAAACAAGCGGGGATATTAACAGGAGAAGATCTCTTTCCATTGTCTAAGGAAGAACTGGAGAAGAAGTTTGGCACTCTTGGTCCACGATTGTACTTGCAAGTACGAGGGGAGTCAAATGACCAACTGACGCTTCACAGGGAACGCAAATCCATCGGAACAGAGCGAACCTTAATAAAGGATACGACCGACCATGGTATTCTAACGGGATACTTGGAGGAGTTTGCACAAGAATTAGAACGAATGTTGAAGAAAAGAAGTTTAGCTGCTAGAACCATCACGCTGAAGTTAAGAGATTCGGAATTTAATACAATCACTAAGAGTGTTACAATGCGTGATTATTTGAATAAACACGATGAAATCTATTCGATTGCAGTTCAGTTGTTTGAAGAAATGATGGAAGAACGCCCGATAAGGCTGATAGGACTTACCGTTTCGCATCTTGAAAATACAAATAGACTTTATAAACAATTAAAACTGTTTTAAAATAATAGTACAGTTTTCATCAACAGACTAGTACAGTTTCATTGTGAAAATTAAGAATTCATTTACTGAAAAAATTTGAAAACAGAAAATTGAATGAACAAATAAGAATAAAAGAAGACTTTATTTAGCGTAAGATAGTGGTAGTTTTTTCACAAAGTTTACAAAAACGCTCTATAAAGTCTTCTTTGCTTGCATATTTCACAAAAGTTTGTTAAATTATTATACGATAGCAGAGGGAATAGTACAGTTTTAACTACCTGTTTTGTCTGTTAAGCACAATTTCTTATAGAAAAGGGGAAAAAAGAAGTATGGCAACGAAGAAAAAATTCAATCTCGATGCACTTTTCACACCAAGTAACACGAACTTCGAAATGGTTCAAGTGTTAGACGCAGAAGGAAAAGTTGTAAATCCTGACTTAGTACCAGATTTGTCTGATGACGAATTAGTTCAATTAATGACTGACATGGTATGGTCACGTATCTTACACGAACGTTCAACTGCATTAAACCGTCAAGGACGTTTAGGGTTCTACGCTCCAACAGCTGGGCAAGAAGCTTCACAATTAGCTTCAATCAAAGCTATTGAGAAAGACGACGTTCTTTTACCAGGTTACCGTGATGTACCACAATTAGTAAAACACGGTTTACCATTATCACAAGCATTCTTATGGTCTCGTGGACATGTTGCAGGTAACATGTACCCAGAATCATTAAAAGCTTTACCACCACAAATCATCATTGGTGCACAATATGTTCAAGCAGCCGGTGTTGCTTTAGGTCTTAAAAAACGTGGTAAGAAAAATGTTGCAGTGACTTATACTGGTGATGGAGGATCTTCACAAGGGGACTTCTATGAAGGAATTAACTACGCTGGTGCATATAAAGCTCCTGCAGTATTCTTTATTCAAAACAACGGTTGGGCAATTTCAACTCCTCGTGAGTTACAAACAGCTGCTCCAACATTAGCTCAAAAAGCAGTTGCTGCTGGTATCCCTGGTATCCAAGTAGATGGTATGGACCCATTAGCAGTTTACGCTGTAACTAAAAAAGCTCGTGAATACGCAGTTGCTGGAAACGGTCCTGTGTTAATCGAAACAATCTGCTTCCGTTATGGTCCTCATACATTATCAGGTGACGATCCAACTCGTTACCAACCAGAAGGAATTCAAGACGAATGGGCTAAGAAAGATCCATTAATTCGTTTCCGTAACTACCTAACAGCTAAAGGCTTATGGTCAGAAGAAAAAGAAAACGAAGTAATTGAAGCAACTAAAGAAGAAATCAAAGAAGCGATTAAAGAGGCTGACAAACAACCTAAACAAAAAGTTTCATTCTTCTTAGAAACAATGTTTGAAGAACCAACAAACGTTATTAAAGAACAAATCGAACACTTTAAAGCAAAGGAGAATAAATAATTATGGCACAAATGACAATGATTCAAGCCATCACTGATGCATTGGCTGTTGAATTAAAACGTGATGAAAATGTCCTAATTTTCGGGGAAGACGTTGGTAAAAACGGTGGGGTTTTCCGTGCGACTCAAGGGCTTCAAGATGAATTCGGTGAAGACCGCGTGTTCAATACTCCTTTAGCAGAATCTGGTATCGGTGGTTTAGCAATCGGTTTAGCATTAGAAGGTTACCGTCCAGTTCCTGAAATCCAATTCTTCGGATTCGTATTCGAAGTAATGGATAGCGTGGTAGCTCAAGCAGCTCGTACACGTTACCGTATGGGTGGAACTCGTCAAATGCCTATCGTATTCCGTTCACCATTTG
>CALCML010000173.1 GCA_937967765.1 uncultured Carnobacterium sp. | reverse complement strand
TAATATTGGCTATGTCAACGTCCCTAAAGACTGGGTAGTATTCAAAGCCTCAAACAACCCTGATAACTTCTATTATTCGTCACCAGATCAATATAATATTATGTATCTAGAGTCTTATTCTAAAGATAAAGTTAAACTTAATGATGGTGAAACGTTTGGCGCAGAGTTAATTGCCAATCGTTTGCTCAATGGCGTGAAAAATGATAAAGAACAAACTAGTGTTCAAGGCGTGAAAGCTGATTTTGCGGGAGAAAAAGCTTACTTAATAAAAGCAACATTCTCCGATGGTAAAACTATGTTCGAATGGATTCTCCAAAAAGGGGATATCGTTTACGTAGTCTCAATCGAAGGTACAGAAGACATGGTTAAATCGTTAAGACCAGTTTTTGAACAATCTTGGGGCTTAAATGCAAAAACTCCTGGACAATAATATAAAAACCAGGTATTAACCTAATCAAGGAGAAAAACAATTTGAAAAACAAAATTTTATTAACCTCTGTAACGCTTCTATCTGCATTAATAGTAGCGGCTTGCGGAAACGGAGAAAAGAAAACGGCGGAAACTGCTGCTGCACCAACTACTGAAGTAACGACAGTTGCACCAACGACAACCGCTCCAACTACAACTGCCAGCGCTTCTTCTACAGAAAAAAAAGTATCATTTGAAGATACTCAACGTGTTGGACGTGAAGAATCTGGTTATATTAACGTTCCTAAAGACTGGGCAACATACCAAGATAAACACACTGGTTCTCAATTCCAGTTTTCTTCACCAGATAAATACAATATTTTATCAATGAACGCGTACACTAAAGATTCCGTTAAACTAAAAGATGATGAGAAATTCGGTGCAGAATTACTTGCCAACCGTTTGTATAATAACTGGGAAAATAACAAACAAGTGAAACAACTACAGGGAGTAAAAGCTAAATTTGCTGGAGAGCAAGCTTTCTTAGTAAAAGTAGTATTTACGGACGGAAAATACATGTACGAATGGGTTTTCCAAAAAGGTGAAAAAGTATATGCAGTTGCCCTTGAAGGCACAGCAGATACAATCAATACTTTAAGACCTTTCTTTGAACAATCATTTGGCTTAGATCCAAACACTCCAGGAAAATAATGACTAACATACTAAAAGAGACTAATCACACATGGATTAGTCTCTTTCTTTATTCTTATGCTCTTGTATTCCACTCTTCGCGTAAAATCCCATACTTCACGCTGTCATAATACTGTCCTTTGTAGTAGCGAACTTTACGAATTTGGCCTTCTTTTAAGAACCCTAATTTCTCAGCAACGGCCATCATCGCACCATTTCCACTCCAAGTCGTCATGCCAATATGTTCAAGCGCATCAGTTTCGTGGAAAATGGCATCCACCCACTTCGTTAGCGCGGTAGTCGCAACCCCTCGGCTCCATAACTGGTCGTCATAAATCACAATCCCGATTTCTAGCCATCGTGTTGCTTCGTCCACCCATGATTTTGAAACCATCCCAACAGGCTGACCGTCAACTACAATACATCTGCAATCTTCGCTCATTAAAAAGTCCGCAATCGGGCTTGCTCCAAAACTTTTCGCATCATCAAACTTGCGATAGTCATTAAAATACGGCGCGTTAAACTTCGTCCACGCTGGATGGTCTGTTGAAAAACCAATCTTCCAAATCGTTTCAAGGAAGCTTTTATTAAAAGGAACTAGTTGCACCTCTGTTGTTTGCTTTAAGCTTGCCACTGATTCATTCCTCCTTCTACATTTACCACGTCAAACCCTTTTGTCTCTAAGAACTGGCAAGCACGCTCCGAACGCATGCCGCCTTGGCAAATCACATAATAGCGTTTCGACGCATCCAGCTGTTCATACCCCTTATCTAACGTACTAAGCGGCGCATTCACAGCACCTTCGATATGTCCTGCTTGGAATTCATCCACTTCACGAACGTCTAGAATCGTGATGTCCTCTTTTTGATGCAACGCTTGAAATGCTACTGGTTCAATTCTTTCCATTTTCTTACTCCCTTTCTCCTACTTCATTTCTTCTCACTTCCTACTGTATCGTATTTCTGCGAAAATACAAAGCGCCATGCACGAATCCATGCACGGCACTGTCATTATTTAATATTATGTTTGTTCATCTTTTGTTGGAAA
>CALCML010000172.1 GCA_937967765.1 uncultured Carnobacterium sp. | reverse complement strand
GGGCCAAATGGATTCGTCCTTGGATTTGCGTACGACCACCTATGTGACATTTCAGAAACAAGACCAGGATTCCGTGAGGTCATCCAAGAACATCTGGAACGCCTCGGTGGCTACAGTGGGACGTTCGTGGCAGTGACACAACATCAATGGCCACAAATTCGTGCGGATTTCTTACAAGAACGCAAGAAGAACCAAGAAGAGGAAGCTGTTTCCATCGTGACGGAAGAACCGGCCGTGGAGGAAGCACTGACACCAGAACAACAAGCATTTGAACAAAAAGTAAACGACACGATTGAACTCTTCGGGGAAGACATCGTGCAAATCGAAGACTAGAGACGGAGGAAACGAAGATGCGTGGAATGGGAAATATGCAAGGCATGATGAAACAAATGCAAAAATTGCAAAAACAAATGGCGCAAGCTCAAGAAGAATTAAACCAAACAGAATACACAGGAACTTCTCAAAGTGATTTAGTAAAAGTGACTGTAAACGGGAAACGCCAAGTCTTAAACGTGGAAATCAAACCAGAAGCGGTGGATCCAGACGATGTAGAATTATTACAAGACTTAGTGTTAATGGCGACAAATGATGCGTTAACGCAAGCAGAAAAAGCCAACGACCAAACAATGGGTCAATTCACAAAAGGATTAAACATCCCAGGATTTTAATCGATTGGAGGTTTGAGCATGCATTATCCAGAACCGATTGCACGATTGATGGATAGCTTTATGAAGCTGCCGGGAATTGGTGCGAAGACGGCTGCACGACTTGCCTTCTTCTGCATGGATATGCGTGAAGAAGACGTCTTAAATTTTGCGAATTCGCTCATCAGCTGCAAGCGTGACCTACATATGTGTTCCGTTTGTGGAAATGTGACGCAAGAAGATCCGTGCGAAATTTGTGCGGACCCTACTCGTGACCGTACGAAGATTCTTGTGGTGGAAGACGCCCGAGATGTGATGAGTATGGAGCGAATGAAGGAATACAAAGGGCTCTATCATGTGCTTCACGGGGTGTTGTCTCCGCTGGAAGGGACGGGGCCGGATGATATTAATATTACGTCGCTGATAACGAGGTTGCAGGATCCGGAAATCCAGGAGGTTATCATCGCCACTAATGCGACAGCGGAAGGTGAAGCGACTGCCATGTACTTGTCACGTCTCATCAAGCCAGCTGGCATTAAAGTAACGCGTCTGGCTCATGGGCTAGCGGTCGGCAGCGACATCGAATACGCAGACGAAATGACTCTCTTCCGTGCCATCGAAGGACGAAGAGAA
>CALCML010000171.1 GCA_937967765.1 uncultured Carnobacterium sp. | reverse complement strand
CGTTACCGTATGGGTGGAACTCGTCAAATGCCTATCGTATTCCGTTCACCATTTGGTGGTGGGGTTCACACACCAGAATTACACTCAGATAACTTAGAAGGTTTAGTAGCTCAATCACCAGGTTTGAAAGTGGTTATCCCTTCAAACCCATACGATGCAAAAGGATTATTAATCTCAGCTATTCGTGACAACGACCCAGTTGTTTACTTAGAGCACATGAAACTATACCGTTCATTCCGTGAAGAAGTTCCAGAAGGAGAATACACAGTTCCTCTAGGAGTAGCTGCAGTAACTCGTGAAGGTAAAGACGTATCTGTAATTACTTACGGTGCAATGGTTCGTGAAGCTGTTAAAGCTGCTGAAAACTTAGAAAAAGAAGGAATCTCAGTAGAAGTTATCGACTTACGTACTGTTTCTCCATTAGACTTAGACACAATCTTAGCATCAGTTGAAAAAACTGGTCGCGTAGTTGTTGTTCAAGAAGCACAACGTCAAGCTGGTATCGGCGCAATGGTTATGTCTGAAATTGCTGAACGCGCAATCTTAAACTTAGAAGCTCCAATCGGACGTGTTGCAGCTCCAGATACAATCTTCCCATTTGGTCAAGCAGAAAACGACTGGTTACCAAATGCTAGCGATATTGAAGCTAAAGTTCGCGAAACAGTGAACTTCTAATTCAACAAATTTCATTCTAAAGAGCCTCTCACTTGAGTGTGCTCTTTAGAGTTTTATAAAAATAAGAAGGGATGTACAAGCATGGCTTTCCAATTTAAAATGCCTGATATCGGTGAAGGTATCGCAGAAGGCGAAATCGTAAAAATCGACATTAAAGTCGGAGATACAATTCAAGAAGATGATATTTTATTCGAAGTACAAAACGACAAATCTGTAGAAGAAATTCCTTCTCCAGTAAGTGGTAAAGTATTAGAAGTTAAAGTTCAAGAAGGTACAGTAGCTCGCGTAGGCGACGTCATCGTAGTTATCGACGATGGTTCAGGCCCAGCAGAAGCATCTGCACCAGCAGCGGCTCCAGCGGCTTCCCCTGCACCAGCTGCACCAGCAGCATCAAGCACTTTCCAATTCAAATTACCTGACATCGGTGAAGGAATTGCAGAAGGTGAAATCGTTAAAATCGACATCAAAGTAGGCGACAAGATTGCTGAAGATGACATTTTATTCGAAGTACAAAACGACAAATCAGTAGAATCTATTCCTTCTCCAGTAGCTGGAACTGTTACAGCAGTTTTAGTTTCTGAAGGAACAGTAGCTCACGTTGGTGATGTAATCGTTGAAATCGCAACAGAAGGCGGTTCTCACGCACCTGCAGCAGCGGCACCTGCAGCACCAGCAGCAGCTCCAGCGGCACCTGCAGCTCCAGCGGCACCTGCAGCTCCAACAGGAGTTCCTGCAGCAAGCAACCCTGGTAAATTAGTATTAGCAATGCCTTCAGTTCGTCAATATGCACGTGAAAAAGGCGTTGACATCACAGCAGTAGTTCCAACTGGTAAAGGCGGACGCATCACTCGTGAAGACATCGATAACTTCGGTGGCGCACCAGTAGCTGCACCAGCAGCTCCAGCGGCAGTAGAAGCTCCAGCAGCATCTGCACCAGCAGCACCAGCTCAAGCATCTGCACCAGCAGCGGCTCCAGCTCCAGCTAAACCATTCGTTGGATCAGCTGAACGTGAAGAACGCGTTAAATTAACTCCAATGCGTAAAGCAATCTCTAAAGCAATGGTTAACAGCAAACACACTGCACCACACGTTACATTACATGACCAAGTTGAAGTTTCTAAACTTTGGGATCACCGTAAGAAATTCAAAGATGTTGCAGCTGCACAAGGTACTAAATTAACATTCTTACCTTACGTTGTTAAAGCTTTAGCAGTAGCAATGAAGAAATTCCCAGTATTGAATGCTTCTATCGACGATGCATCTCAAGAAATTGTTTACAAAAACTACATCAACATCGGTATCGCTACAGATACAGATTTAGGTTTATTCGTTCCAAATATCAAAGATGCGAATACTAAGAGCATGTTCGGTATCGCAGATGAAATTAACGCATTAGCTGCAAAAGCTCATGAAGGTAAATTAACAGCTGCAGAAATGGGACAAGGAACAATTACAATCTCTAACATCGGTTCAGTAGGTGGCGGTTGGTTCACTCCAGTTATCAACTACCCTGAAGTTGCGATTTTAGGTGTTGGTACAATCGTTCGCGAACCAGTAATCAACGAAAACGATGAAATCGTAATCGGACGTAACATGAAATTATCATTAAGCTTTGACCACCGTATCGTGGACGGAGCAACTGCTCAAAAAGCAATGAATGAAATCAAACGTCTATTAAACGATCCAGAATTATTATTAATGGAAGCTTAATTCATTAAACTGTTAGGAACGGCGTAGACATGAGTTTACGTCGGTTCCTTATTTGAAAACTTTTAAGAGGTGAAAAAAATGGTAGTAGGCGATTTCGCTATTGAACTAGATACAGTCGTAATCGGTGCCGGCCCTGGTGGATATGTTGCAGCTATTCGTGCAGCTCAAGAAGGTCAAAAAGTTGCGATTATCGAGAAAGAATATTTTGGAGGTGTCTGCTTAAACGTTGGATGTATTCCATCTAAAGCGTTAATTTCAGCTGGACATCATTACCAAGAAGCACAACACTCAGAAGTGTTTGGTGTGACTGCTAAAGAAGTTGTTTTAGACTTCGCTAAAACTCAAGAATGGAAAGATAACCAAGTTGTTAAGAAATTAACTGCTGGTGTTGAGTACTTATTAAAGAAAAACAAAGTTGAAATTATTAAAGGGGAAGCGTTCTTAGTGGATGAGCACACTTTACGTGTTGTTACTGAAGACAGCGCTCAAACTTATTCTTTCAACCATGCTATCGTAGCTACAGGTAGCCGTCCAATCGAAATCAAAGGTTTCAAATTTGGCGGACGCGTTATCGATTCAACTGGTGGTTTAGGACTTAAAGAAGTTCCTAAGAAATTAGTTGTTATTGGTGGTGGGGTTATCGGTTCAGAATTAGGTTCAGCATACGCTAACTTAGGTTCAGAAGTGACAATCCTTGAAGGTGCTCCAAGCATCCTTTCAATGTTTGATAAAGACATGGTTAAACTTGTTGAAGATAACATGGCTAAAAAAGGTGTTACTATCGTAACTAACGCAATGGCTAAAGAAGCTGTTGACAATGGTGACAGCGTAACTGTTAAGTACACAGTAGACGGCAAAGAAGAAGCTGTTGAAGCTGACTACGTAATGGTTGCTGTAGGTCGCCGTCCTAACACAGACGAAATTGGTTTAGACGTTGCTGGTGTTGAAATGACTGACCGTGGTTTAGTTAAAGTTGATAACCAAGGACGTACAAACGTTAAATCAATCTTCGCAATCGGTGATATCGTTCCTGGAGCAGCTCTTGCTCACAAAGCAAGCTACGAAGGAAAAATCGCTGCAGAAGCAATCTCAGGTAAAGCAGTGGCTGTTGACTACCGTGCAATGCCATCTGTTGCCTTCACTGATCCAGAATTAGCTTCAGTTGGTTACACTCAACAACAAGCTAAAGATGCTGGTTTACAAGTAAAAGCTTCTAAATTCCCATTATCAGGAAATGGTCGTGCATTATCATTGAACGCTACTGAAGGTTTCGTTCGTTTAATCACTACTAAAGAAGATAACGTAATCGTTGGTGCACAAGTTGCCGGCGTGAACGCTTCAGACATTATTGCTGAATTAGGTTTAGCAGTTGAAGCTGGAATGAATGCAGAAGATATCGCATTAACAATCCACTCACATCCATCATTATCAGAAGTAGTTATGGATACTGCTGAATTAGCATTAGGTATGCCAATTCACGT
>CALCML010000170.1 GCA_937967765.1 uncultured Carnobacterium sp. | reverse complement strand
TTTGTAATGAATGTGTTGATTTATGTAAAGAAATTATTGATGAAGAATTTTCTTCAATGACGATGGATGAAATGATTGAGGTCTTAAAACCTCAAGAAATCCTAAAAGTATTAAATGATTACGTTGTTGGCCAAGAACATGCAAAAAAATCATTAGCAGTAGCGGTTTATAATCACTATAAACGTATTAATCACTTGTTTAGTGAAGATGACGATGTTGAGTTACAAAAGAGTAATATTTGTTTAATCGGGCCTACAGGTTCTGGGAAGACTTATTTAGCTCAATCATTAGCGCGAATTTTAAATGTGCCATTCGCGATTGCGGATGCGACTACATTGACTGAAGCGGGTTATGTTGGTGAAGACGTTGAAAATATTCTTCTAAAACTATTACAGGCGACAGACTATGATATTGAACGTGCTGAAAAAGGGATTATTTACATCGATGAGATTGATAAGATTGCGCGTAAGAGCGAGAATGTATCCATTACTCGTGATGTCAGTGGTGAAGGGGTACAACAAGCCTTACTGAAGATTTTAGAAGGGACTGTTGCGTCTGTTCCGCCTCAAGGAGGACGTAAGCATCCACATCAAGAACTCATTCAAATTGATACAACGAATATTTTATTTATCGTTGGTGGAGCGTTTGATGGAATTGAAACAATCGTGAAAGAACGTCTTGGTGCAAAAGTCATTGGATTCGGATCTTCAAATAAAAACTTATCGAGTCATGAAAGTTTAATGCAGTTGATTATTCCAGAAGATTTACAAAAATTTGGACTAATTCCAGAATTTATTGGACGTCTTCCAATCACTGCAGCTTTAGAACCGTTAAGCAAAGATGATTTAGTCGATATTTTAACGAAACCAAAGAATGCATTAGTGAAGCAGTATCAAAAACTCTTTGCCATGGATAACGTGGAATTAGAGTTTGAACCAGCAGCGCTTCAAGCAATTGCTGCTAAAGCGATTGAACGTCGTACAGGTGCGCGTGGTTTAAGAAGTATTATTGAATCCGTTATGATGGATTTAATGTTTGAAATTCCAAGTCGTGAAGATATTACAAAAGTGGTCGTAACAGAAGCCATCGTGAACGGAACTGGCGAACCTGATTTGTATGATGAAGAAAATCGATTGATTTCCTAGGGATTTTCTACAAAATATGTTAGGATAGAATGTGATATGATGGGTGCATTATATTGCATTCTATTTTTATTTAAGAATATATGATTAAGGGAGATAACAATATGAAAGGATTAAAATCCTTAATAGCGAAACATTATACAAAAGAAGAATTTGCTTGGATTATGCAGGACTGGGCCAATTCTGTTTATTCTTTAATGATTACTACAGCCATTTTTCCGTTGTATTTTAAAACGGTATCTTCTAATGCTGGAGTAAGTGCAGCCGATTCAACTGCATTTTTAGGATATGCCAACTCGATTGCGACATTTGCCGTGTCGATTATGGCTCCTGTTCTTGGAGCTTTAGCGGATTACAAAGGATACCGTAATCCGATGTTTACATGGAGTACTTTGCTAGGAGTATTTTCAGTTATTGGAATGATGTTTGCCGAAACAGATCAATGGATTTTATTATTAGCATTGTATACCTTATCGGCAATAGGATATTCAGCTTCGAACATTTTCTACGATAGTTCGATTATGGATGTAACAACTTATGATCGTATGGATAGAATTTCTGCAGCTGGATACGGGTATGGATATATCGGAAGTGTATTCCCATTCGTATTATTTATGATGATTATGCAGTTTAGTGGATTGAATTCCAATGCAATCGTTATGGCTGGTTTCTTTATTACAGCCGCATGGTGGTTTATCTTTACGGTTCCGTACTGGTTGCATGTAACTCAAAAATCATTTATTGAAAAACCAGAGAAACCTATTAAAGAAAGTTTTATGCGTTTATGGGGAACGATTAAACGTATTGGAGAACATAAACAAGTATTCTTATTCTTGCTTGCTTACTTCTTCTACATCGACGGAGTAGGTACGATTATTAAAATGGCGACAGCAATCGGTTCGGATATGGGACTCGATAGCAATAGCTTGATTGTTATCTTATTAATTGTTCAAATCGTGGCGTTCCCATTTAGTTTACTTTATGGATACTTATCAAAACGCTTTGGTAACAAGAAAACATTATTCCTTGGAATTGGTACGTATATTTTAATTTGTGTGATGGCATTGTGGTTGAATTCATACACAGATTTCCTTATTTTAGCAATTCTAATCGGTACTGCCCAAGGTGGGGTACAATCGCTCAGCCGATCATTATTCGGTCAATTAATCCCGGCCAATAGAGCGAATGAATTCTTTGGATTCTATAATATTTTCGGTAAATTCTCATCGATTTTAGGAACGACATTACTAGGAATTACCGCTCAAATGACAGGTAATTCATTAGATGGTGTCTTCTCGTTAATTATCTTGTTCCTAATCGGTTCAGTATTACTATTCTTCGTGAAGTTGCCAACTCAGAAAGGATTAGAAAATGAAGGTTAATAAAGCCGAATTTACAATTAGTGCTGTAGGACCAGCACAATATCCTTCTGGAAACCTTCCAGAAATTGCATTGTCAGGTCGTTCTAACGTTGGAAAATCATCTTTTATTAATAAGTTGATTCAACGAAAAAGCCTAGCTCGTACATCAAGTAAACCAGGTAAAACACAAACTTTGAACTTCTATCATATTAATGAACAGTTCTATTTTGTGGATGTGCCAGGATATGGATATGCAAAAGTGTCTAAGAAGGAACGTGAAAAATGGGGGAAGATGATTGAGGAGTATATTACGACGCGAGAACCTCTTCGTTTAGTGCTCATCTTAGTGGACTTTAGACATGAACCAAGTCAAGAAGACGTTCAAATGCGTGAATTCTTGGAGTATTACAATATTCCATATCGAATTGTGATGACAAAATGTGATAAGATTCCTCGTGGTAAATGGAATAAACATGTCAGCGTAATTCGAAAAGCATTTGGAAAACCACCAGAAG
>CALCML010000169.1 GCA_937967765.1 uncultured Carnobacterium sp. | reverse complement strand
ACAAATAATCATTGTGGCAATCGCAATCGCGGCAATCGCACGTTTTTGGCCGAGTTTCTTCACAATCGTATCGGCAATCGTTTCAGCCGAGCCTGTTTTAATTAACGCTCCGGCTAAAATCCCACTTGTCATAATACGAAGAACTGGAGACATCATGCTTTGAGCCCCGCTGACCATGGCTTTTACCGTTTCGGCAAGACCGCCGCCTCCGATAATTCCCCCAATCAGAGCCCCGAAGATTAAACTGTAGGCTGGATGAACTTTCTTAACAATCAAAATAATAGCAAGTACGAGACCAACTAAGGCCCCTAATGTTGAAAAGGTTGGTGTCATTTTAGTTTCCTCCTATTGAACTGCTTTGATTAAACGAAATACTTGTTCCACGCTGCGAATCATATTTTCGCGAGCATTTTCTTTTTCCATTGCTTCTTGAACGGTGATGACTCTTCGTAGAATTGGGAAGAAGGCATCGATTCCGTTTTCGTTACATACCCCAGCGTCTGGTGTGAGGCATCCTGCAAAGGCGAGTACTTTCTTGCCGTGTTTTTTCGCAAGATGAGCCACGCCGATTGGAGCTTTTCCAAGCGCTGTTTGACTATCTAAACGGCCTTCGCCTGTGATAACAAAGTCGGCATCCTTCATTTTGTCTTCGAGTCCTGTTTCCTCGAGGACAATCTTAATGCCGCTCTCAAGTACTGCATTTGTATATGTTAGAAACGCAAATCCCATTCCTCCGGCTGCACCCGTACCTGGGTAGAGGCGGTCGGCATGGTCAAAGGTTTCTTTCGATAATTCTGCATAGTGGAGAAGCGCCTCGTCGAGTTCTTTCACCATTTCTGGAGTTGCTCCTTTTTGCGGACCGTAAATCGCACTCGATCCCATTGGACCACAGAGCGGATTCGTTACGTCACACGCCACGCGGAAAGTACAGTCTTTTAATTCTGGCAAGACGTTTTCAGCCTGGATGCGCGCAATCGATTGAAGACCCGCGCCACCGTAACCAACAGGAGCACCGTCTTTATCTAGAAAATCATATCCGAGCGCTTGTAGCATCCCGATACCACCATCGTTTGTGGCACTTCCTCCGATTCCCACGATAAAATGACGACAACCATTATCGATGGCGTCTTTAATTAATTCGCCGACACCGAATGTTGTAGTATGCAATGGGTTGCGTTTTTCATCAGGAACTAGCGTAATCCCTGCGGCTGCAGACATTTCGATAATCGCTGTTTTTGGACGCGTCCCGTCCGCCTTTAAGATTCCGTATTCGGCAGTTACCGGATCTCCTAACGGCCCGGTGACACTCACATGAACGAGTTCACCTCCCATCCCGATGGCTAATGCTTCGACCGTTCCTTCACCACCATCTGCGAGTGGGCGAACAACCACATCGGCTTCAGGGTATACGACCTGAACACCTTCTTTGATGGCCTGACCCGCTTCCAGTGAAGACAAGCTACCTTTTAGTGAATCGATAGCAACGACTACTTTCATTTTCATCCCTCCTTATTGTTGTAAAATCATTATATCAAGCGCTTACAATTAAAATTATTGCGAAAGATGGGAATTTTTATGAATTTGAAAAAGATAAAAAGGAAGGGTGTTTGCTTCATTCTATCAGGGTGATTTTTTCGAATATTACAACGCTGTAATACACAAAAATAGGACGAAGCGCATAGGGGTGGGGATGGGCAAAAGCGCTCGAACAAAAACCGAATATGAGATTAAAAAATCCTTCCTATTTTGTAATAAAAGATTAATCAGTTTACCATTGTTTTTCCCTTCGATTTTCGGTAACATTAATAAGCAGATTTGAGAGAAATTAGGAGATATACATAATGAAAAGTCCTCGTACATGGGTGAAGAAAATCGTCTGTGCACTCAGCATTTTCGCTGTAGGAGCAACGACGGTGACACCAGCAATTTATGCGCAAGATGACGCAAAAGCAAAAGAGGAAGCAGCTGCGATTCAAGATGTACAAAGCTACATCGCAATCGAGCAAACGAGCGGAAAAATTTTGATGCAAAACAATCAAGATGAAGTTCGCGGGATTGCTTCCATGAGTAAAATGATTTCACAATATTTAATTTTAGAAGCGATTAAAAATGGAGAAGTGACATGGGAAACACAAATCCCAGTAAGCGACCGCGTTCACCAATTGAGTGCGAACTATAGCTTATCCAACGTACCACTCTTGCCGAGTGAAAAATACACGATTAAAGAATTATTCGACGCGATTTCCATCTATTCAGCCAACGCCGCAACATTAGCGGTCGCTGAGTATATCGGTGGTTCTGAAGCAAAATGGATTGAACGAATGAAAGCCAAACTCGATGAGTGGGGCATTAAAGACGCAACGATCATTAACGTAACGGGTCTACCGAATAAATACGGTGGAGCGGATAAGAATCCGTCTTACGGTGATGAAGACGAAAATAGCATGTCAGCTCGTTCGGTGGCGATTATCGCGAAGAACTTGGTGAATGATTTCCCTGAGATTTTAAAAGTATCATCGATTTCCACACAAACATTCCGACCAAATAGTTCAGGAACAACGAAGATGGATAACTTTAACTACCTACTTCCAGGGTTGCTCTTCGAATACGAAGGGGTTACTGGTTTGAAGACGGGAACGAGTGATACTAGCGGTGCGTCGATTACAACGACTGCTACTCGCAATGGCTTCTCGGTGATTGTCGTATCGATGGGATCTAAAGAACCGCTGAATCGTTTCAAAGTAACAAGACATCTATTAGATGAAGTGTTCAAGAAATATGAAGGCCTACTTGTCGGCGCGCCTGGAAAATCCGTACAAAACTTGGCGCCTATCCAATTAGAAGGTGGAACGGAAGAAACGCTTGGCGTGGATTACGGGAAAACCTTTATTGCGGCTGTGCCAAAAGGGACAGCGCTGAGCCAAATCAAGATTTCATTTACACCTTCTGATGATGTGAAGACAGAAGATGGCAAAGTGAAGGCTCCTGTGAAAGCGGGACAAACGGTCGGAGTATTGAACTTTGAAATGCCAGGAGAAAACCTTGGCTACGTCGATGGCAAAGACCACGGAACGGTGGAAGCTTTAGCCGCATTTGATGTAGACAGCTCTAACGTTGTGACAGAAAGCATGCGTGGAGCGAAAGGATTTATCGGCCAAATGGTTCAAAAAGTTCAAGACTTCTTTGGTGGTATTTGGAATAAAATCCAAAGTGTCTTCTCACCTGAAGTTTCTGAGTAGGAATTTTTGCTAAAAGGCTTGCACTTTTCACTAGAGACGTGTACAATTTTAGACAAATGATACAGTATGAATAGTAACTGCGATCCTTTTGTAGAGAGCTAGTGGTTGGTGAAAACTAGTAAAGAGAGACCAGCGAATCCACATACGGTGCGAGAGCGAAAACATTGATTAAGCTATCCGGAGAAAACCGTTATCCCAAAAATGAGCGCAATGGAAACATTGAAACCGGGTGGTACCGCGAAGAAAATTACTCTACTTCGTCCCTTAGACAATTGTCTGGGACGGAGTATTTTTTTTATACTGAAAACACAAAATGGAGGGAAAACTATGCTAGATATCAAACGCATTCGTGAAAATTTTGAAGAAGTGGCTACAGCTCTAGGAAACCGTGGAGTTGACCGCGCAACAGTGGAAGAGTTACGTGACTTAGATGAAGAACGTCGCGCACTCATCACAAAAACAGAACAATTAAAACAATACCGTAATACGGTAACAGAAGAAATCTCTGTTCTAAAACGCAACAAGGAAGATGCAACAGAGAAAATCGCTGAAATGAAACAAGTCGGCGAAGACATCAAAGCAACAGACGCTCATTTAGCCGAAGTGGAAGAAAAAGTAGAATACATCGCATCTCGCTTACCAAACACAGCTGCAGAAGGCGTGCCAGTAGGGGCAGACGAAACAGAAAACGTTGAAATCCGCCGTGAAGGAACTCCTCGCGTATTCGATTTTGAACCAAAACCTCACTGGGAAATCGCTGAAGCATTGGGCATCTTAGACTTCGAACGCGGAGCTAAAGTATCAGGAAGCCGTTTCTTATACTACAAAGGCCTTGGAGCTCGCCTAGAACGTGCGATTTACAACTACATGCTTGATTTACACGTTGAAAAACATGGCTACACTGAAATGATCACACCATACATGGTAAACGAACAATCAATGTACGGTACAGGTCAATTCCCTAAATTCAAAGAAGATGTGTTCCAATTAACAGACGAACGCAATTTAACATTAATCCCAACAGCAGAAGTGCCACTTACAAACTACTACGCAAACGAAATCTTAGACGAAGCGCAATTACCAATCTACTTCACAGCGCTTAGCCCATCATTCCGTTCTGAAGCTGGTAGTGCGGGCCGCGACACTCGTGGATTAATTCGTCTTCACCAATTTAACAAAGTAGAAATGGTGAAATTCGCAAAACCAGAAGATTCATTCGATGAATTAGAAAAAATGACAGATAACGCTGAAGATGTATTACGCGGATTAGGCTTACCATTCCGTACAATCGTGTTATGTACTGGCGACATGGGATTCTCAGCTTCTAAGACTTATGATGTTGAAGTGTGGATTCCAGCGCAAGATACTTACCGCGAAATCAGTTCTTGCTCAAACTGTGTGGACTTCCAAGCGCGTCGTGCGAAAATTCGTTTCCGTCGTGAAGACAGCGGCAAGATTGAATTGGTGCACACATTAAATGGTTCAGGATTGGCAGTAGGACGTACTGTGGCAGCTATCCTTGAAAACTATCAGAATGAAGACGGCAGCGTGACAATCCCTGAAGTACTTGTACCATACATGGGTGGCGTTACAAAAATTGGATAGTAGGGACTTTGTTCCAATAAAAAGATGACATAGGGTGGAGCAGTCATAAGCTTCGGACTTCCCTAGACATCTTCATAGTAAAGGCTATAAGGGCACCGGGTTGAGCCAAGGTCTCAACTCCTGCCGAACTTCAAAGAGGGGCATTGCGGATAAACCGCAGTGCCCCTCT
>CALCML010000168.1 GCA_937967765.1 uncultured Carnobacterium sp. | reverse complement strand
TCGCTTATGGTGTGAATGATGCGACAGTGAATGTAAAACTGGAAAATCATCAACCAATTCAAAACCAAAATAAAATTGTACAAGCTATGGGAGCGACAAGTGATAATTATTTAGCGGTATTAGCAGCAAATGAAATGAAACTAGATAATATGGAAGTTGTAGATTCTTCTAAACCAGAAACATATAAGAGAATTGATTCTACTAAGCCAGGAACTATTACGTATCATTTGATTCCTCAATCCCCAGAGGATTATTGGGTATCCATTCCGCAAAAACTGTCTCATACAAATAAAAATAAGGTTCGAATCTTATTAAATGGTAATAATTATGAGTTCCAAGATAAATTCCAACAAACGCAATTCATTCAAATTGCTCATAACTCTGTTGGGAAATCTATAGAATTAACGATTGAAATCGATACGGATGATGAATATAACTTGTCTGGATTACGATTGGCACGATCAAACAGTGCTTTAGTAAACCGAATAATCGAGGAACGTCAACTTCAAGGGATGAAAGTCACTCATTGGGATGATAGTCATATTCAAGGGACTGTGAATATCACAGACGATAGCACATGGATGATGACAAGTATTCCATATGAAAAAGGCTGGACGGTTAAAGTGGATGGTCAAGTCGTTGGAACGGCTAAAGTTTGGGATAGTCTTCTTGCTTTCCAAATTACACCTGGTGAACATACGATTGAGATGACTTACATGCCAGAAGGATTTATGGCAGGGCTTGTAATTTCAATCTTATCAATTTGTATTTATGTGTTAGCCATTTATAAAAAATGGATTTAATTGAATAGGAGTAGACTATAATGACAATTTCAAAAATGAAATTAAAATATAGTTCGCTATTCTTCGTTCCATTTGTGGTGATGTTGGGGGTCTTCCTAAGTTTAGGATTGACCCCTTTTTCGCAAAATTCGATTCATAGCGGAGACTTTCTTTCTCAATATTTTCCGCTTTATATCGGATTGCATAAACTATTTTGGAGTGGAGATTTTAGTGGTCTATTTTGGTCCTTCGAGAAATCACTTGGAGGAGCCATGCCAAGTGTCTGGGGCTTTAATAGTTTAAGTCCATTCACGTTTTTATATGTAATCTTTCCAATTTCAAGTTTTCAAGTCCTTAGCTACGTGATTCCTCTTCTACGTGCTGGAGTCATGGGAGTCGTCTTTGGTTACTTCTTAGAAAAGAAATTCCAAGGCGTGTCGAAACATTACTGGTTATCGTTAGGATTAGCTTCGTCATATGCCCTTAGCGGATTTGTCGTATCGCAACAATATAATCCTAATTTCTTAGATAATCTGGTCTATATTCCGTTTATTCTCTTGGGAATTGAAGAGGTGGCAAGTGGGAAGCGTTCGGTGAAATTACCGCTGTTTCTTGCCATTAGTTTAATAACGGATTTTTATACAGGATATATGATGTGTCTCTTTGTGGCACTCTATACATTTTTTGTGGTCTTCTCGTCGGATGCTTCATTGAAAGAGGCCGTACAGAGAATAGCGAGAGTCGCGTTATTTGCACTGATTGGAGTCGGCCTTGCAGCATTTTGGCTATTGCCAGTCTTTAGTGCTTTGCTAGAGAGTAAAGCAAGCGCGGGAAGTACCTTTGCATGGTCGTGGAACCCAGTAAATGATTTAGTCGCTATGCCGCAAAAATTCATCTTGGGATCCTTTGGTGAAAAAGAGTGGGGCGATTCTAAGGCGTTACCGCAACTCTTTATCGGCGGAATAGGGCTCTTTGGATGTTGTACATTCTTTGCTAAAAGGGAGATTACTCTTCGAAAGAAATTAGCAGCGACGGTTGTATTGCTTGTCTTATTGCTCTCGTTTTCGATTCAAGGATTCGATCAAATTTGGCATATGGGACAACGCCCGGTTGGCTTCTACTTCAGAAATTCGTGGGTAGCCAATACCTTTATGTTAGTGTTAGCGTCAGAAAGCTTAATGAAATGGAAAGATGAGTTTCGTCTAAATGAGTTTCTAGTAGCTATCTTTGGCTTTGGTTCCGTTCTAGTGTTGTCGACTCTAAGAAGTCTTCAATATGTAGAGACGCCACAGAAAATACTCGCATTTATTATTTGGACAATTATCTTATTAGCATTCTTCTTTAGAAGAGCGGATAGAGTTCGTAGGCTACAATTGACAGCCGGAGTGGTGATTGTCGAGCTAATGGTGAGTTCCGTTGTTGGATTTAGACGAGCGCCTTATTTCATTGGGAATGCAGGATTGAAGGAACAAATGGAATTTGCGATAGCGTTTGACGAAGAAGGTTTTAGCAATCCGAATACTTTTACGCGAATGGAAATGCATAAAGGATTATCGCATGCGAACTTCCCGATTGCTTTTGGATACAATGGAGCTTCGCATTTCACATCGAGTCTTGAACATGCATTGATTGAAGAGATGAGTCATTTAGGACTCCCAACGTCTCAATCAGTTGTGAACTATACAAACCGTAATGTGATTTTAGATTCGCTCTTTGGCGTATCGCGCTTTATGATGGAAGGCGATGAAAAACGCGTTTTT
>CALCML010000167.1 GCA_937967765.1 uncultured Carnobacterium sp. | reverse complement strand
CAACAACAGAAGCTCCTACAACAACAGAAGCTCCTACAACAACAGAAGCTCCTACTACAACAGAAGCTCCTACTACAACAGAAGCTCCTACGACAACTGAAGCTCCTACAACAACTGAAGCTCCTACAACAACAGAAGCTCCTACTACTACAGAAGCTCCTACTACAACAGAAGCTCCTACTACAACAGAAGCTCCTACTACAACAGAAGCTCCTACAACAACGGAAGCTCCTACTACAACAGAAGCTCCTACTACTACAGAAGCTCCTACAACAACACCTGGACCAGAGTTACCAAATACTGGTTCATCAAACAATACAGCCGTAATCCTAGCAGGAATCATCGTAACAATCTCTGCGATGTTCGTTCTAGTCTCTAAAAAAGCAGAACAAAACTAATTGTATTTAACTGAAAAAGCAAGCAGCTAACTGCTTGCTTTTTTGTTTGTCCAACACTCCACCCTACCATCACTCGGGATTCCAAATACAATAAGACGCTCAAGTTCCGTCGGTTAAATTAATCCTATTTTCATCGCCACCACTCTCCATAAAAAGCACATCTAAAAAATGACGGAGAAGCCTGCGGATGTTATACAAACCGTAACGTGTTTAGCATTACATGCGAATTAGTTGGCGTTGGAATTCATTCCTTACGCCAACTTTGAGGCTGTAAAGGCGAGAGACTCTTCGAGGCTCGAACCGGTGTAACGTTATGGTATGTATAACGAATATCTGCAAGGTTTCGAAGTCATTTTTTAGACCTTCGGTCTACTCTTGACCTTACTTTTTAAGAAGAGTATAATGGCCCTTATGAAAAAAACAGCGATTAACTTAACAGACGGACCGATTTTGCAGTCTATTATTGCATTTGCAATCCCAATTATAATATCTAACATATTCCAACAACTGTACAACACCGCCGACATCATCATCGTCGGACGCTTCCTCGGACAGGACTCGCTTGCTGCAGTCGGGGCAACAGCCGCTATCTTCGAGCTGATTGTCGGGTTTGCGCTCGGCGTCGGAAACGGAATGGGAATTATCATCGCGCGTCACTACGGTGCACGAAACCACCGTCTTTTGAAACGTGCCGTTGCTTCGACAATCGTGATTGGAGCAGTTCTCAGTCTACTGATTGCGGTCATCGGAAGCATCGGGATGTTTCCACTACTCCGCTTCCTAGGAACACCTGAGAGTATCATCGACCAGTCGTATGCGTACATTTCGATTGTCGTTCTCGGCATCGCGGTGACATTTGCCTATAACCTCTGTGCCGGTCTGCTTCGAGCAGTCGGAGACAGTCAGGCTGCGCTTTACTTCCTAATTTTAGCGGCCATCGTGAATGTCATCCTCGATATTTTCTGCATCACGCAACTACACATGGGCGTGGCAGGGGCTGCCGTTGCAACGATTATCGCACAAGGAATTTCTGCAATTCTATGCTTTGTGTATATCAAAAAGCGCGTGAGTTTCCTCGTACCTTCAAGAAAAGACTTCGTTCGCGGCGACGAATTGTACTTGGATTTACTCAGCCAAGGCCTAGCCATGGGACTGATGTCATCCATCGTCTCACTAGGATCCGTGATGTTACAATCCTCAATCAACGCGTTGGGGCCAGTTATCATCAGCGCGCAAACGTCCGCACGTCGAATCTTCTCGTTCTCGACACTCCCATTTGCAGCCATTGCGGCAGCGATGACGACCTTCACTTCGCAAAATCTTGGTGCCGAAAAGCCTCACCGTATTGCGAAAGGATTCCGTCAAGCGAGCCTTGTTGCGATTGGATGGGCGCTCTTTGCCTTCGTATTCTTATTTTTCGTATCGCCGTGGTTAAATCAATTAATCTCCGGCTCGAGCGAACCAGCGTTACTGGACAATGCGGCGTTGTATAACCGTATTGGTTCAGCGTTTTATATTCCGCTAGCGCTATTATTGATTTTGCGGAATAGTTTGCAAGGGCTAGGGCAAAAGTCTGCTCCACTGCTTTCGAGTTTTATTGAGTTGGCGGGGAAGGTGCTTTTTGTAATTTTTATCATTCCGCATATGGGTTATCTAGGTGTCATCCTCTGCGAACCAATCCTATGGGTTCTCATGGTGATTCAACTCTCCTACTCTTTCTTGAACCATCCGTTCATTAAAGAAGTGAGACATGAAATTTTCTAGAAAAGAGACAAAATCATACCCTCGGTATCTTCATAGTGTTGATGGTAAGGACACCGGGCCAAGCCTACGTCTTGGCTCCTACCAAGCTTCAAACTGAGTCTATGAAATGAATTTCAAGACTCAGTAATTCACATTGGTTGTTCCTCCTTACCATTCACACTATAGAACCGAGGGATTTTTGTCTCTTTTCAACATTTATACTTCTTTAGTGAGGATGATTCAAAGAGTAGGTATCCATCCTATCCCATAGGGTTGGTTCTTCGTGAAAAACAAACTCTGCTCTTTTTTTGTTTTACGCTACTCTTTGATAGAGAAAGATTTTTAGGTGTTTGTGGGTTTCTTTTGGAAAATCCACGGCGCCTCTTTTTTTACCAAGAATTTATCGTATAATAAAGGTGACAAAACAGAAAGCGGTGATGAGAGATGAGCAATTATTTAAAAGCAAATCAAGACAGATGGAACAAAGTAAACAATGACTATACTGCACCATTGACACATGAAGAATTAGAAGAAGCTAGAAAGAAACCCATTTCTGTTGCATTAACGGTTGGAAAAAAAGTTCCGCAAGAATGGTTTGAAAAAGCCAAGGGGAAAAAACTATTAGGATTAGCTTGTGGTGGCGGTCAGCAGGGGCCCGTATTTGCAGCAAAGGGTTATGACGTCACCATCATGGATTTTTCTACCTCACAATTACAAAAAGATGCGATGGTTGCTAAAAGAGAAGGCTTAACAATCAATACGGTTCAAGCCGACATGACAAAACCATTCCCATTTGAAGATGAAACTTTCGATATTATTTTCAATCCCGTTTCGAATGTATATATCGAAGACTTAGAAAACATGTATCAAGAAGCCGCTCGAGTATTGAAAAAAGGCGGCCTGTTAATGGTCGGTTTTATGAATCCATGGATATACATGTACGACGCTGACGTTGTATGGGACCAACCCGAAGAGGAATTACTGTTAAAATTCTCCATCCCTTTTAATTCAAAAGAGCTTGAAGAGGCCGGCAAAATCACCATCAATCCAGAATACGGATATGAATTCAGCCATACCTTAGAAACTCAGATTAGAGGCCAACTGAAAAACGGTCTTGCGATGATCGATTTTTATGAATCGTGCGACAAAAGACATCGATTATCCCGTTATGGCAATGACTATATCGCTACACTCTGCATTAAACTATAATCTGATAGAATATACTCGCACACATTGAGTAAACAAAAAGAAAAGAGCATTGGATCTAGACCATCCAATGCTCTTTCTGGCTTTAGTGATTGAAA